>QIDP01000117.1 GCA_003229375.1 Nitrospirota bacterium | reverse complement strand
CTGTGAAACCAATTTTTAAGCACAAATCAAGGCAATAAGGAATTTTAACCCATATATTATGGAATACTTTTAAACAGGCTTTATAAGAAGGGATCGTTACATAATAATTAGATTATCTACATTATTATCAAGGAGATGAAGCTGGTGTTACGTCCCACCTAATCGAGACCGATTCTATGGGTATCATTCCCACCTAATCGAGACCGGTTTTGGGGTATCTATTCCCGGATAACCGGGACCACCTAGTTAAGATGTCTTTTTTTGATTTAATTTTTTAAAAGGAGGACATCATGACAAAAAAGAAAAGGGTATGGAATTTATTTTACCTTTGAGGGGAGCACGGACAAACAAGTTTGTCCATGCCACCCTCAAATCGCAAAGTTTTCGAATTACCTGCCGGGCAGCCAGATGGACCAACAAATTTGGTTGTTGTTACTTCTTTGATCTTTTTGTATAATTCTTCTGAATACTATATTTAGTGGATGATAATTGACTTTACTGCAAAAACTTCAAAAACAGGGTAGCCGCAACCTTTAGGTTGCGTAAGTGGCTGATTTATAGCAGACTTTTTCGCAGGCTAAAGCCTGCGGCTACCAATTTCGGGGTTTTTGCAGCGGAGTCATAATTGTTTATCCTCTAAATATACCATATCTCAATAAAAAAGTGCGGGAAAAGCAGAACTTTTAAGGATAAAATTTGTCTAAATGAAAGAAGAGATAAAGGAGTCAAAGGCGCAATCACAGGAAGATGCTGCATTGGTTAAAGCCTTCCATACGGATAAGGATAAGGTTGCGTTTGATCAATTAGTACTAAAATACAAGGATATGGTTTTTAATGTATGCTATCGTATGTTAGGAGACTACGAAGAGGCTAATGACTGTGCACAGGAGACGTTTGTAAAGGTTTATCGCTCTTTAAAAAAATTTAGATTTAAGTCAACCTTTACAACCTGGCTTTATAGGATAGCGGTCAACACCTGCAAGAATAAGCTTACATCAATAGGATATAAATATAGCAAAAAGATGGTACGGCTTGATAAACCTATACAGACCCGGGAAGGTAGTTGTTTAATTGAGATAGGAGATGGATTGCCGTCACCTGTAAAGGAACTTGAAATAAAAGAAAAGGGTCAGCTTATCCAAAAGGCAATAGATTCTCTGCCGGAAGAACAAAAGACCGTTGTTGTGCTCCGTGATATTGAAGGGCTGTCTTATGAAGAAATAGCAAACATAACAGGGCATAACCCTGGCACTGTAAAATCAAAACTTGCCAGGGCAAGAAGGCATCTGAGGGAAAAGTTAATGGAGTTGATTTAAATGGAATGTGAAAAGATTAAACAACTTTTACCAGAATATATGGATGGCACATTAGATGTGCACATGAAGGAGTTTGTAGAAGAACATTTTAAGATTTGTAAAGGTTGTTTGGAAGAGCTTGTCTCATTGGAAACGTATCTTGTCTCATTGGAAGCGTATATTAATGAACTTGGCTCTTTGAAAAGGGTTGAGGCGCCACAAGATTTCCTGGAAAAGGTTCACCAACGTTTGGAGAAGCGGTTTGAATTTAAAAAAATAGTGCGCAAAATATTTGTTCCTATACGGATAAAGGTTCCTTTGGAACTTATTGCTGTTGCTGCAACAGTACTGTTGGTAATCTATATCTCCAAAGATATACAGCCGATAAAAGAAATTGCATTTGCACCTTCTGTGCCTGAGACCGGAAAGATCGCAAAAGAACGTATTAAAGAGGAGAAACAATTAGCGCCTGAAAAACGTATTACTAAACCACCATCTGTTTCTGATGAGTCTACAGTGTCTGATCCTGCAGTATTCAGGAAGAGACGCATTGAGGAGACCGGGAAATCAGCGGTTAAAGAGCGGGATGCTGAACCAGGCGCTGTTTTAGAACAGATGGCAGTTCTTCCTACAGTCAAAGAAGAAAAACCCATGGAATTGGATCTTTTGATAAAAATAGAAGGGCCTGCCAAAACTTACACGTTAAAAGAATCCGGGCATGCAGAGAGAACTGCTAAGATGAAAAAAAGAGGAAAAGCAGAGGTTCAGCGCAGCACAGGGATGTCAGTCAATAAAATGCCTGTATATAAAGATACAAAGGGTTTGACGTCGTCCTATTTAAATGAGGTTCTTTCCAGAGTTAAGAATCTCATAGTGCTTGCAGATGGAGAGGTTATATCTGTAGAGTATGAAAAAGGGACTAAACTCCCGCAATATATTACTACCCGGATCCCTGTTGTAAATTATAATACATTCCTTAGAAAGTTAGGCCGGGTTGGTACTTACCAGAGGCCCCTCCCATCTGAAACTACAGAAGGTGAAGGATCGATTTCACTAAGAATAAAGTTTATTCCTTCCGGATAATCAGAGTGACTATTTTCATTTTTTTTGGAACTTTTCCCGCACTTACTTGTCTAAAAAAGTAAAAAAGATTAGGACGATAAAAGGAGGGAAGCAAAATGAAAGATAGAATCTTGATATGTGGAATTATCCTGGCATGTAGTCTGTTTTTTGGTTTGAGCGCTGCTTTTGCAGATGGAATAATAATAATTGAACCTCCTATACACCCTCATGTTATCCGACACCGTCCAATCCCGACAGCAGAATCCCTGCCGATAAAATATCACAGGGTCCTGATAAATATAGATAACCAGATTGCTACAACATCAATTGATCAGGTATTCAAAAATGATTATGATGTAGATTTGGAAGGGACATATATATTTCCATTACCAGATGATGCGACTATTACTGATTTTGCTATGTATGTGGATGGCAAAAGGACCAGTGGAGAGATATTAGATAAGAATAAGGCGAGGCAGATTTATGAAGATATAGTAAGAAGGATGAAAGATCCCGGACTCCTGGAGTATTCTGGTAGAAATATGTTTAAGGCAAGGGTTTATCCTATACCGAAACACGGAGAGAAGAGAATCGAATTGATTTATCAGCAGACACTAAAATATGACGCCGGTCTATACAAATATGTCTATCCTCTTAATACAGAACGGTTTTCACCTAAACCGCTGGAGGAGGTTACTATTTCGGCAAAGATAAAGTCTAAGGTACCGATAAAAAGCCTTTATTCACCCAGCCACGAAGTGGATACAAAAGTTGAGCAATTCCAGGCGAGTTGTGGATATGAGGCTAAGGATGTGAAACCGGATAAGGATTTTGTCTTATATTATACTGTATCAGAAAAAGATGTAGGATTAAATCTACTCAGTTACCGAAATCCAGGTGAAGACGGCTATTTTATAATGCTGCTTTCGCCGGGTCAAATAGAAAACCGCACCATTAGTAAAGATATAATATTTGTATTGGATACTTCAGGCAGCATGAGGGGGCACAAAATAAAACAGGCTAAAGATGCCCTTCGATTTTGTATCAACAGATTAGGAAAAGGGGATAGGTTCAATGTTATAAGGTTTGCAACGGATGTAAGTCTATACAAAGATAGCCTCGTTATCGTAAATAATAAAAATATCAAAGGAGTATTGGATTTTGTTGATGAGTTTGAGGCAAGGGGCGGCACAAATATAAACAATGCCTTACTTTCATCGATAGAGATGTTTACTGATTCCAAGAGGCCTCGCATGATCGTCTTTTTGACAGATGGAGAACCGACCGTAGGGGTTACAGACATGAAAGATATCGTAAAAAATTTAACGCTTGCGAACAAATCCAAAACGCGGATATTCGTATTTGGCGTAGGCAATAATGTGAATTCCCATCTGCTGGATAGAATAGTCGAGGCTCATAGAGGCATATCTGAGTATGTAGCATACAAGGAAAATATTGAGGATAAAGTATCATCATTCTACAGGAAGATAAGTGAGCCGATATTGTCCGACATAAAATTGAATTTTGGAAAGATAAAAATGAGAGAGGGGTATCCATTAACATTACCGGATATCTTTAGAGGATCGCAGCTCGTTCTATTCGGAAGATATGAAGGTGATGGCGCCACGGCAATCACGTTGACAGGATATGTAGATGGGAAAGAGAAGAGGTTTGTTTATGAAGACAGGTTTCCGGTAAAAAACAAGGAGAATGATTTTATCCCAAGGATATGGGCAACACGGAAGATAGGGTATTTAATGAATGAGATACGTTTAAAAGGAGAAAATAAGGAGCTTGTAGATGAGATAATCAGATTGAGTAAAGAACATGGGATAATGACGCCTTATACATCTTTTCTTATTCTCGAGAAAGAAGCAGATTATAAACAATGGGGCATAACGCATTCAAATGCTGATGAGATGAAAAGGTCCGGAAGGAAGTATAAGATGGCTATGGAAATGGCTGTTGGCGAAGAATCTGTTGCAAGGGCCAGGGATATAAGCGCCTTGAAGAAACGTGAGACTGCCGGGAGACCTGCATTGGAGACGGTTAAACATGCGGGAGACAAGACATTTTATCTTCGAGACAATGTATGGGTAGATTCAAAGTATACTGAGGATATAAAAGCTAAAGAGATAAAATATCTAAGCGAGAAATATTTCGATATTCTTAGACAAAAACCGGGGTTAGGCAAATACTTTGCTATAGCCAAAAATATCATCATTATATATGAAAAAGAGTGTTATCGTATAACCGAGTAAATAAATAGCTCATACTAAATGTTTGTCAACAACCTTGCCTTGTAAAAACCAATCTTATCTGGTAAGTTTAATAACTAGTCGCTAGTATTTCTATTTTATTGTCTTTGTGTTCCGGGTCTTAAAATGCAATTTATAGCTGATCTACATATCCATTCGCACCTTTCCCGTGCAACAAGCGGGAAATGTAAACCTGAATATCTCAATTACTGGGCACAGCTCAAGGGTATAGGTGTGCTGGGGACAGGAGACTTTACCCATCCCGGCTGGCTGGCTGAATTAAAGGAGAAGCTTGAACCGGTAAATGACGGGCTCTATCGTCTTAAAGATGAATTTGCTATGAGTATCAAAGAGGACATCCCGCCTGCCTGTATATCTGATGTGCGTTTTATCCTGCAGTGTGAGATCAGCACTATCTACAAAAAGGGTGATATGACCCGTAAGATCCATCACGTGATATTTATGCCGGATATACAAACCGCAGAAGGATTGTCCAAACGTCTGGGAAAAATCGGCAATGTCACCTCTGATGGCCGGCCTATATTGGGCTTGAATTCCCGCAATCTGCTGGAGATAGTCCTTGAGGTCTCAGAGGATGCCTTTCTTGTGCCTGCCCATATCTGGACCCCCTGGTTCTCACTTTTCGGCTCTAAGTCAGGGTTTGATACGGTTGAGGAATGTTATGAAGATCTCTCTGAACACATCTTTGCCCTGGAGACAGGGCTGTCATCTGATCCTCCGATGAATTGGCGTATCTCTGCTCTTGACCGCTATACATTGATCTCCAATTCTGATGCACATTCCCCCGGCAAATTGGCCAGGGAAGTGAATCTCTTTGATACAGATCTTTCCTATTATGCTATAAGAGATAGCCTGAAAAACAGGAAAGGCTTTCTGGGCACCGTTGAATTCTTCCCTCAGGAGGGGAAGTACCATTATGATGGACATCGTAAATGTCATATCCGCATGTCACCCAAGGAGACCCTTGCGAATAAATGCCTCTGTCCTGTATGCGGGAAAGAGGTAACAGTTGGCGTTATGCACAGGGTCGAGTCACTGGCTGATCGTCCGGAAGGTGGAAAACCGGAAAAGACGGATGCCTTCTCCTCTCTGATATCACTCTCTTCAATCCTCAGTGAGATATTACAAGTGGGCCCGAATACTGCCAGGGTGCAAAGGAGATATATACAGCTTCTCTCAGAATTTGGCCCCGAACTGGCTATCCTCAGAGATATCCCCCTGGATCAGTTTAAAAAAGGAGATCCATTATTGGTTGAGGCAATTCGTAAGATGCGCTCCGGTA
>QIDP01000014.1 GCA_003229375.1 Nitrospirota bacterium | reverse complement strand
GCAATAGGTTTCATGGCGAGTGGAATTACATGATCAAGCCTAAAGCAAAGAAAACATAAGTTGCTACCTTTATTTATTTGCGCCGCCTTAATAGCTGCAATATGTTCTGGAATTCAAACTTTTTTTAATTTCCCTAAAACTATAGAAGGTCACCGCATTGTTGCGGGTCGCTATCTATCAATAACTAAAGAGTGTTCACGAATCATTGCATACTTCGAAGATGACCAAATTGCGATAACAGACTTGAGAATACAACTTGAGGAATTAGCTCATACTTGCGATCAAGTAAATCTCGAGGCACAAGCATTTACAACTAATAATAAAGATTTGGAGAAAGCAAGAGAAGACTTTAACATAGATGAAACTTATTTAGAGCATGAGCTTAATCATAAGGGGGAATAAATATGGGTGATGTTTCCAAAGCAATCGGTAGATACATTGACGAAGAAATACGACTTAATAGTACCGATATAAGTCAATCAGTTAGAAGTCGTGAATGGTTTCTCAAACGAATAGCTAATGTTATAGAAAGTCGTCAGAGCGAACCAGTTCTGTTTTCAGCAGAGAATTTTGTATATTTTGGCAGTTATTTTAAAGGGACAAAAGTTAAGACTGTGGATGAATTTGATGTACTTGTTGTTATTGATTCTAATACCGGTATTTTTTCACAGGGAGGCTCTGAAATAGGAAAAGGCCAAGGAGAAGCCAGCCCAAATCATAAGTATGACCGCAAGTATTATAAATCTGATGACAGCGGAGTTAGTCCAGCAAAGATGTTGAATTGGCTAAAGGGGGTGGCTATGGAGGTTACAGATGCCTATGGCGGAGAAGCTCCTGAAAGAAATGGACAGGCAATAACCGCAACAATTAAATCTAAGGACTTAAAAATTGACTTAGTGCCTGGTGGAATATTTAAACGTAACAGTGATAACACAACATTTTATAACATTCCTAAAGGAGATAAAAACAATGGATGGATATTAACATCTCCACGGGCTGATATAGATCTACTAAACAACATAGCCGGGGATAAAAGCGACTTTAAAAACGTTATAAGAATAGCTAAGCGAATTAAGGAAACTTACAATTTCACTGTGCCATCCTTTGCTATTGAAACAGCAATTGTGTCATATGGTCAAAATAACCATTGGGATGACGACCTGTTTTACGATGTAAAAGGTTCACTAAGTTACTTAGCCAGTTCATTTAGTGCTGGCAATATTCCTGACCCCGATGATGTGAATAATAATCTGATTTCTGATACCGAAAGTTTATCTTGGTATGCTGATAGACTTGATAACATCAAAGCTGAACTTCAAAAATGTCTTAATATTGATGATCAAGAAAAAGTAAATAATCGTGTTAGAAGAGCATTTGAAAATGAATTATAGCTGTTAAAACCTATAAAACTTAAGCAAGAAAACGCATGATAAATTCTCACGACTGGAACGAACTTCATCTCTCCGAAGAACCCGCTATTGAGCTTCTTCAGTCAATCGGATATGCCTTTGTATCCACAGACGAGCTTGATAAGGAGCGTACAGGCCAGAAAGAGGTCATATTAACCGGTCGTCTTGAGAAAGCCATCAAGAAACTCAATCCCTGGATTTCTGAAGAGAACCTTAAGAAGGCTGTTCGCGAGATTGCAAATGTTCAGGCTGTAAGCCTTATGGAGGCTAATGAGAAGGTTCATACTGCTTTAGTCCACACCATCTCTCTGGAACAGGACCTCGGGCAGGGCAAAAAGGGACAAAGTGTCCATTTTATTGATTTTGAACATCCTGAGAATAATGAATTTGTTGTAACCCGGCAGTTCTGGATTCAGGGCAGTAAAAAACTTATATGTCCTGATATCGTGGTATTTGTAAACGGTATTCCTCTTGTGATTATTGAATGCAAGAGTCCTACAATACAAAACCCTATTGAAGAAGCCATTACCCAACTCCTCCGATATCAGGAAATTGGTGAGAAGTTTAAAGGACAGGGTGCCCCTCACCTTTTTGAGCCTGCACAGATTCTTATTGCAACATGCGGACAGGTGTCCATGTTTGCTACTGTGGGGACTATCCACAGGCATTACGCAGAGTGGAAGGTCCCGTTTCCCATGACATTGGATGAACTGGCTGGAACTCAACCAATTACCACAAAGTACGGGTTAATCCACAAGGGAAGGAAGACCCGCAAGGGCGGGGAGACCCCGCCCCTACAGAGGATTCCTACGCCCCAGGATGTTCTGCTTTATGGGATGCTTCACCCTGACAATCTCCTTGATATTGCGAGGAACTTTATTGTATTTGAGGTTGTAGGAGGCAGTACAGTTAAGAAACTTGCACGATATCAGCAGTTTATTGCAGTAAACAGGGCTATAGAGAAGATTCTTTCCACGAAGAGCCCGGCAAAGCGTGGTGGCATAATCTGGCATACCCAGGGTTCAGGTAAATCCCTGACTATGCTCTGGCTGGCTGTCAAACTCAGGCGTATAGCAGGGCTTGAAAACCCTATAATTGTGATTGTTACTGACCGTGTCGACCTTGATAAACAGATAAGCGGTACATTTGAAAGGTGTGGGTTCCCAAATCCTGAGAGGGCCAAAAGCGTGACAGACCTTCGTAAGCTGCTCACGTCAGGGCAGGGGAAGACTATCATGACCACTATTCAAAAATTTCAGGAGGCTACGGGTAAGCTTCATCCAGTACTTACCGAAGAGAAGAATTTATTTGTAATGGTTGATGAAGCACATCGTACGCAATATAAAAGTCTTGCTGCAAACTTGCGCAGGGCAATGCCCAATGCCTGCTTTTTAGGGTTTACAGGAACACCAATTGATAAAAAAGACAGGAGCACCATCCAGACCTTTGGCCCCTACATCCACACCTACACGATTGAACAGTCTGTTAAGGACAGGGCAACAGTCCCGATATATTATGAGAGCCGTCTCCCGAATCTCAGGGTTGAGGGTGAAACCCTTGATACCATCTTTGAAAGGGTATTTAAAGATTATACAGATAAGGAAAGGGAAGAGATCAAGAGAAAATATGCTACTATTGAGGCTATTGCCGGCGCTCCCAGGAGAATCGAACGGATATGTCTGGACATTATAGAGCATTTTGAGAAATACATCTATCCAAATGGTTTTAAGGCACAGGTTGTTGCTGTAAACAGAGATACGGCGGTTACCTACAAGGCAACCCTTGACAGACTTGGTGCTCCCGAATCTGTCCTTATAATGTCTGCAAATCACAATGACCCTGAACGTCTGGCAAGATACCATCTCAGCAGGGAAAAACAGCAGGAATTTATTGAGAGATTTAAGGACAAGAATGATTCCCTTGCCATACTCATTGTATGCGATATGTTGATTACAGGTTTTGATGCCCCGGTCGAGCAGGTCATGTATCTTGACAGCCCGTTTAAAGAACATACCTTACTTCAGGCTATAGCGAGAGTAAACCGGACTGCTGAAGGGAAGGATTACGGGCTGGTGGTGGATTATTGGGGGATATCACGGTTTTTACAGGATGCCTTAGGCATATTCCATCCAGAGGATATCGAAGGTGTAATGCGTCCAAAATCTGATGAACTGCCCCGGCTTGAGAGCCGCCACAGGGCAGCCATGCGTTTTTTTGACAGGGTTGACAGGGGAGACCTGGAGGCATGTCTAAAGGTGCTTGAGCCAGAGGATGCAAGGGCTGAGTTTGATATTTCCTTCAGGAGATTTACACAGAGTATGGATATGCTTCTACCTGAACCTTCAGCCCTTCCGTACATAAAAGACCTCAAGTGGCTGGGAAAGGTTCGCAATGCTGCCCGTGCCCGCTATCGCGACCCGAGGCTTGACCTTTCAGGATGCAGAGAAAAGGTACGCAAAATCATTGAGGAACATATCCAGGTACCTGGCATAGACCGGCTCCTTGAGCCTGTCTCGATATTCTCGGAGAGATTTGATGAAGAGGTAGCCAAGCTTTCGTCAACAGAGGCCCAGGCGAGCGAGATGGAACATGCCATAAGACACGAGATTTCTGTAAGATTCGAAGAAGACCCTGTGTTTTACCAGTCCCTGAAGGAACGTGTTGAAAAGATAATCGAGGAAAAAAAACGGGAGAGGATAGATGCTGCAAGGCAGCTCAAGCTCCTACAGACAATAAAAGACGAAATGATAAATGTTCATAAGGTTGCTGAGACCATGGGGATATCAGAGACGGAGCTTGCTTTTTACAATCTTCTGTCAAATGTTGTTGTAGGGGCGGGGTCCTCCCGCCCGTTCTCGTCACCCGACATTTTGAAAGTTGCTGAAGAACATGCTCCCTATGGAGAAGAGAAGGAACCTAAAAAAGAACTGGCAGGGTTAATCTTGGAATCCCTTGAAAAGCTTGCAGTAATAGACTGGATACATAAAGAGGATGTTCAGCGCCAAATGCGGAGACAGATCAAGAGGCATCTGAGGGCAGCAGGCTATAAGCTGGATGAAATAGAACCTCTGACAACCGAGTTGATGGAACTGGCAAGGGTTAGACTTGGAAGATGAATAAAATAATTTTTGGCCGTAAAACGATTAATTTTTCAGTAATCCGCAGTACCCGACGCAAGAAAACGATTGCCCTCTCCATAGAACCTACCGGAGATGTTTTAGTCAGGGCACCGATGAACACAACCTATTCGAGACTTACTCACGTAGTTAAATCAAAAGCAGAATGGATCATTACAAAGATGGGGTCTCTAAATGATGTTTCGCAACAACTAAAAAAAGAATTTGTAAGTGGCGAATCATTTTATTACCTCGGGCGTCACATGAGACTCAAGATACTGAAAGACAGGGATGTAAAGAAAACTGTTGTGCGGATGTATAGGGGCCGTCTTGAGGTCATAATGAATCCGGCAGGTAAAAACGGGAAAGTTCCTGAAGAGATCAGGGATGCAATAACTGAATGGTATAAGATACAGGCAGCAAGACGCATTCCCGAACGTGTTGAAATTTACGCTAACAAAATGGGCCTAAAAGCACCCGGTGTATTTATTAGAGACCAGAAGAAAATATGGGGTAGCTGTAGCTCAAAAGGAGTATTACGATTTAACTGGAGAATTATAATGGCACCCATGAGCCTTGTTGACTATGTGGTAGTCCATGAGCTTTGCCATCTCAAATACAGGAACCACTCAAAGTCTTTCTGGAAATATCTTGGCATGATAATGCCTGACTATGAAAAACGTAGGGAGAGATTGAAGCGAGAAGGGGCGGGATGGCGCGTCTAAGGGTTTTTATTAATCGGAATAAACCACATAAGGATCCTTGAAGATCTGCGCCGCCATGTCCGAATCAGCGGGCGGCAGAGCGAGGTCAAAGTTGTTGACGGTTTTCCCCAGTCGCTCGTGAAGTCGTGATTCAATATAGAGGACTAGCACATCGCGGCTCCAGCCGTTTTCAATGGTCTTTTGGGCATACCAGGTTCTGGTTTCCGGATCAGTTAGCTTGTCAAGCAAAGCCAGGTTGCTGCGCCATGGAATTTGTGCAACGACCCGTTGCACAATCTCTCTATCCGGCCAGGCAATGGCAAAGGTACGCATATATTTCAGGCCAATGAATGGTGGAGGCGGCGGGAATCGAACCCGCGTCCGAAAATATTCAGCTCAAAGCGTCTACATGCTTATCCCACGTTTAATTGTTGCATCCCCTATTCCCGCAGGAAAGGATTATGAGAATGCTATCCTGATAAAGGTTTTCGCCATCCCCACCCTCAGGAGAAGTGGTTCAGGTTAGCCCGTAATATGACG
>QIDP01000089.1 GCA_003229375.1 Nitrospirota bacterium | reverse complement strand
AACTATTATATGATATATAATCTCTTCTAAAGATTATCAGAAACAGATATATAAGTCAATCTGAGGGAAAAGTATATGAATAAAAGAATTCCTGTAGTCTCCATTTTTATAATCCTGTTTTTTTTCGGATATATTTCTCCTGCTTTATCTATGGAAGAGATCATGGTCCTGAGATTCGAAGGAGTGATCAACCCCATAGCCGCTGAATACATGGCCGGTAAGATCAAAAAGGCAACCGAAGAGAATGATAGAGTAGTTATCATCCAGCTTGATACCCCCGGAGGACTGGATACTTCTATGAGGATCATTGTGAAGGAGATACTTAACTCCAGGATACCCGTGGTGGTCTACGTTGCCCCCAGCGGCTCGCGTGCTGCATCTGCAGGGACATTTATCCTGATGGCTGCAAACATAGCAGCCATGGCCCCCGGTACCAACATAGGTGCTGCCCATCCTGTAAACATGGGAGGGGGGAAGATGGATAGGACAATGATGAAGAAGGTAGAGAATGATGCGGTTGCATATATAAGATCTATTGCAGAGAAGATGGGGCGTAATGCAGACTGGGCAGAAGATGCCGTAAGGAAGAGTGTCTCCATCTCTGAGAAGGAGGCCAAAGAACTGGGAGTAATAGATATTATAGCAGAAAACATAGATGAATTGATACAGGGCATAGATGGAAGGGAGGTGAAAACCGAAACAGGGAAGACGATCATAAGCACAAAGGGAGTAAAAATAAGATATGTAGATATGGATATGAGGCAGAGGATACTCGCTGCCCTGTCAAACCCGAATGTTGCCTATATCCTGATGCTCCTTGGAATGGTCGGACTCTACTTTGAACTCTCCAATCCAGGCCTGATCCTGCCCGGTGTTGTCGGGGGCATTAGTCTCATCCTGGCATTTTATGCCTTCCAAACATTGCCTATCAACTACGCTGGATTGGCACTCATCCTGCTCGGATTGATCCTTTTCATAGCAGAGATCAAGGTGACAAGCTACGGCCTTCTTACCGTGGGAGGGATTATTTCTATGGTGCTGGGGTCCCTTATGCTGATAGATACTGACGTGCCATACTTGAGGATATCCTGGTCTGTTATCCTCCCTACTGTCTTAGCCACAGCGTCATTCTCTGTTCTAATACTCGGTCTTGTTGTAAAGTCACACAGAACCAGACCTGTTTCAGGCATGGATGGTCTCATCGGGGCAGAAGGTATTGCAAGAACTGAGATAGCTCCAGGGGGAGATATCTTTATACATGGTGAGATATGGAAGGCAGAGAGTGAAGATACGATCAAGAAAGGCGACAAGATAGTCGTAGATAAGATAAATGGATTAAAGGTAAGGGTTCGCTCGAAAATATAAATTTTCAAAAGGAGGCAAAAAATGATGGATCTACTGCTAAGTCCGATGATTTTTGTAGTAATAATATTATTACTTATCTTAAACTCCATTAAGATACTGAGGGAGTATGAGCGCGGGGTTATATTCCTTCTTGGAAGATTCTGGAAGGTGAAGGGGCCGGGAATAATAATCGTTATCCCGGGTGTACAAAAGATGGTCAAGGTCAGCCTAAGGACAGTTGTTATGGATGTCCCGCCCCAGGATATAATCACAAGGGATAATGTAACTGTAAAGGTAAATGCGGTTATCTACTTTCGTGTCATGGATGCCCAAAAGGCGATTATACAGGTAGAAGACTTTCTCTACGCCACATCCCAGATATCACAGACCACCTTAAGGAGCGTACTGGGTCAGGGTCAGCTTGATGATCTCCTTTCCAAGAGGGACAGCATAAATACTGACCTCCAGAAGATAATAGATCAACAGACCGAGCCATGGGGTATAAAGGTCTCGGCAGTAGAGGTGAAGAATGTCGATCTCCCGCAGGAGATGCAGAGGGCTATAGCAAAGCAGGCAGAGGCAGAGAGAGAGAGGCGGGCAAAGATAATCAATGCAGAAGGAGAATTTCAGGCAGCACAAAAGCTGGGAGAGGCAGCAGATATCATCGGGGCGCACCAGCCTGCTTTACAACTGAGATTCCTCCAGACCCTTACCACTGTTGCTGTAGATAAAAACTCCACGATCATATTCCCTATACCAATAGATCTCTTTGAACCGTTCCTGAAAAATATAGGGGAGAAAGGGAGCAGCAATAACAAACAAGGATGAGGAATAGTTTAATAACTATTTTAATAATTACCTTTTTTATGGTTACACCAAAAAAGGTATGTGCCGGGATGGAAGATAAGGTCATCCATTTCGGGCTTTCAGCACTAGGGCAGTATTCGTTATCTTATGTCCTGATAGAGCAAAAGGTTGTCAAGAGTGAGACAAAAGGAAAGCTTATCTCAGCAATAATTATACTCGGATTAGGCGCTGTAAAAGAGTTTGTAATAGACGAAGAACCGGATTGGGGAGATATGGGTGCAAATGGAGGGGGAGTTGCGCTGGCCTTCTTCTTTAAGTTCTAGAAATTTTTGATTTAGCCGTAGACTTAATTTGACCTTGATACACTTTTTTGGGTTAAATAGTTGCAAAAGCTTGAACAACATGGTTTTATATTGTATCTTATGAATCACCTGATAAATGGAATATAAAACCCGGGATGTATTTGTAGGCGTGAGATGCTGTCTATAGGAAGAGGCTATCTAAACTGTTAAGTCACCTCTTCAATCCCAATATCTGTCTTGCGATTACAAGCCTCTGGATCTCTGATGTCCCCTCCCCGATAGCACACAGCCTTACATCCCTGAAGTATCTCTCCACAGGAAAATCCTTTGTATACCCGTAACCGCCGAGTATCTGCACTGCCTCTGAGCAGGCGCGTATCCCGGACTCAGATGAAAACAGCTTTGCCATTGCTGCCTCCTTTGTGACATTCCCGCCTTGATCCTTAAGAAAGGCAGCCCTGAAGGTAAGGAGCCTGGATGCCTCGATCTCTGTTGCCATATCAGCTATCTTCCACTGTATAGCCTGAAATTCAGATATTGGGTGTCCAAACGCAACCCTCTCTTTTGAATATTTTATACTCTCTTCCAGGGCACCCTTGGCAATCCCCAGGGCCATTGCCGCAATCCCGATCCTGCCGGTATCCAGAAGCCTCATCGTATCTATGAACCCTTCTCCCTCTTTTCCCAGAAGATTCTCCTTAGGAATCCTGCAATCATCAAGGATCAGCTCAGATGTGTCACTGGCGTTCAGCCCTAACTTTTCCTCCTGCCTTCCGATAATAAATCCTGGTGTATCCTTTTCAACGATAAAGGCTGATATCCCATGAGCACCCTTTGATGGATCGGTCTTTGCCATAACAACCACTGTACCGCATATACTCCCATTTGTGATAAACCGCTTTGTCCCGTTTAATACCCACTCATTTCCATCTTTAACCGCTGTGGTCTCAATCCCTGCTGCATCGCTCCCGGCACCTGGCTCTGTCAATGCCCATGCCCCTAATATTTCACCCTTTGCAAGCCGGGTGACATATTTTCTCCTCTGCTTTTCGTTTCCTGCAGCATATATATGCCCGATCCCCAGCGAGTTATGGGCAGCAAGGGTAACGCCTATTGATGCATCATATCTTGAGATCTCTTCTATAACTATTGTATAGCTCAGGTAGTCCAGGCCGGCGCCCCCGTATTTCTCTGGTATTAAAATCCCTAAAAAATTGAGGTCTGCTAATTTCTTTATGACATCCCATGGAAACTCATGGCTTTTATCATAGATAGGAGCTACAGGTGCTATCTCCTTCTCTGCAAACTCCCTGACAGTCTTCTGAATAATTCGCTGATCATCATTAAGTATAAAATCCATCCCTTACCCTCCCTCATATAGACTTTCAGATAACAAATCACATTCGGCATTTACGAATAAAACTTGTTGAACTGAAGCGGTGAACTACCGGGATTAGTGTAATATATTTCTATAGAGATTGTAAAGAGGGAGGTTTTCTTGCCATCCTAAAAATTTTCCCCAGGTGTGGGAGGTGAGCGCGGCGTATTCTAACGATTTCAATTGCATTTTTTTGGTTTAAATTATTCAGAATATTCACTTGACAGATGTATATGATGGTTATATACTTTATTTGTAATGTCAGAATTTGATTTTTTGCTGAAATGCATTGGTTTTGAGTGGGATAAACACAATGCCGACAAGATCTGGTTGAAACATCGGGTTTCTCCATCCGAATGCGAACAGATTTTTTTTAATCGACCTCTTGTTGTTGCAGACGATGTCAAGCATTCAAAGAGAGAAAAACGATTCTACGCTCTCGGGCATACTGACGCAAGCAGACTGCTATTTACCGTTTTCACTATTCGACGGAATAACATCCGGATAATTTCAGCGAGAGATATGAATCGGAAGGAAAGGAAGGTATATTATTCCCATGAAAAAGAAAATACCGAAATTCAAGAATGAAGATGAAGAGAGGGATTTCTGGGCATCTCACGATTCAACAGAGTATGTGAACTGGAAGGAAGGAAAGAAGGTTATTTTATATAACCTGAAACCATCAATTAAAACAATTTCCCTTCGCCTTCCTGAGTCAATGTTTGAGGAACTCAAACTACTTGCGAATAAAAGAGATGTTCCTTATCAATCATTGTTAAAAATATTTTTAGCAGAACGAATTGAAGAAGAACTAAATGCATCAAAGACATAACAAGCCATTAATGTCTTTCATTTCAAAATGTTCTGGTTTATAGCAGATGTATTCTTCACCAAACACCCATTAAACTTTTCTATCCTCTTTATTAGGAGGTTTGCATTTTACAATGCTGTTTCAATGCTGTTTAGCCGTTACTTTTAACGGCTAAACAGTTACGACCTCCCCTATTAGGTCATACTCCATGGCCTTTGTTATCTTGACAGGAAGTATCTCCCCTATCGTGACATCGCTCTTGTCGAGATAGATAAGCCCATCTATCTCAGGTGCCTGTGACATCAGCCTCCCGGCAATCAGGTAGCTATTATCAGGAATAGGCCCCTGGACCAGGAGGGATTGAATTGTATTTATCAATCTCTTATTATGCTCCAGGGATATCCCTTGCTGAAGCCTCATTATGCTGTCAAGTCTCTCCCTCTTTATCTCCTCAGGGACCTGATCCGTTAACAGTGCTGCCTCTGTCCCCTCCTCACGGGAATAGGTAAATACCCCTAGCCTCTCAAACCTCATCTTCTTTACAAAATCGTATAAGTACTGGAAATGTTCATCGGTCTCACCCGGGAAACCGACAATAAATGTGGCTCTTATAGTGATATCCGGTATTCTATTTCTTATGCCCTCCAGTAAATCCCTTATATCTCTATCATTCTCTTGTCGGCACATCCCCTTTAATATATCATTATGGATATGCTGAAAGGGGAGATCCAGATACTGTAAAATCTTTTCCTCTTTATTCATTATTTCTATAAGATCTTGGGTAATAAATGTGGGATAACAATAAAGAAGCCTTATCCATTGAATCCCTTTTATCTTTACCAGTTCCCTGAGTAGTTTGACCAGACCATTTTTCATCTTCAGGTCCAGGCCGTACATGGTGGTATCCTGAGATATAAGGTTTATCTCCTTTACACCCCTATCTGATAGATTTTTTACTTCTTTAATTATAGATTCCGGGGAACGGCTCCTGAAGGGGCCTCTCAAGGCAGGGATTATACAGAAGGAACATCTATTTGAACATCCTTCTGCTATCTTTACATATGCTGTATAGGAAGGTGTGGTCAGCATCCTCTCTCCATCCTCATCACAGAAAGAGCCTGGCTCTTCAATCCATATCCTCTTGATCCCATTATTGCTATCAACCATCCTTGAGATCACAGCGGGATTCGCTATCCCTGTAACAAAATCTATCTCGGGGATCTCATCTATTAGTTCCCTGCCATACCTTTGCGAGAGACAGCCGGTTACAATGAGCCTCTGACACCGCCCTTTCTTTTTGTACTGTGCCAGATCCAGGATGGCATCAATGGACTCTTCTTTGGCAGATTCTACAAAACCACAGGTATTAACTATAAGTACATCTGCCTCTTTTTCGTCAGGGGTTATAATATGTCCCTTACCCGACAGGGCACCAAGTATCCTCTCAGTATCCACCCTGTTCTTGGGACACCCCAGACTCACCATGCCGACTTTTTTCTTTTCTTTATTCATATATCCTTTCAGGGCAGGCAAATGTGTATTTGTGTATTATGGATAGAAGAGATAAATTTGCGGCAAATTCAGTAAATGTCTTGGAATTAAGTGCCGGGTTAGCGGTTCTCATTTTGCCTTCCTCCTTTCTCATTGCCTAACAGACTGCGATTAGGATAACTTTGTATCAATATAGTGTAATATATTTCTATGGAGATTGTAAAGAGGGAGATTTTAGTTAAATATAAAAACCAGCGTCCAGGAGTATTTATATGAAAAATGGGGTATGTCCAAAAGTGCATTTGTTTTGACATGTCTGAGATTTTATGGTAAAAAGGGTGAAATGATAGCTGAAAACAAAATCGTTTCATAAAAAGGGTGAAATGACAGGATATGAAGCTTATAGAGGTATTAAATCCTATTTAGCGGGAGATAAGAGCAATGGAACTAAAGATAACACGGGGAGAGTTCTTAAAGGGGTTGCAGAGGGTGCAGGGCATTAGCGAGGCAAAGGGCACAATGCCTATATTATCATATTTGCTTATGGAGACAGAAGAAGAAGGTATAACCATCTCTGCAACAGACCTTGAGATAGGGATCAGGGGTTCTTACACGGCCGAGGTGATTAGGGAGGGGAAGATAACCTTAAATGCCAGAAAGATATTTGATATTGTAAGGGAGTTCCCGGAGGGGGATATACTTTTGAAAGAGGAAAAGGATAATCTCCCTGCAGACCAGAGAGGCAGTTGGATAACTATACTCTGTGGAAATTCCAGGTTCAGGATAGCCTCTCTGCCACCAGAGGATTTTCCATCTATCCCTGTCTACGAAGAAGAGGGGATAATCGAGTTCGAAAGCTCTATGCTGAAGGAGATGATCAAGAAGGTCTTCTTCTCTATATCTACTGATGAGACACGTCCTACATTGAATGGGGCTCTTCTGCAGGCAGAGGGTGAGGATGTGTATATGATCTCTACAGATGGTTACAGGCTGACATATATAAAGAAGGGGCTGGGAAAACCAGTCAAGGGAGATAGTTTAAGCGTCATAATATCCAAGAAGACATTGGTAGAGTTGCTAAAGTTGTTAGAGGATAGTCATGGCCCCACGATCTTCAGCATCCAAAAGAATCACGCAGCCTTTAGGATAAATGGCCTTTTTATGATTTCAAGACTGATAGAGGGGGAGTTTCCCAATTATGAGAACCTGGTCCCCATGGATAACAATAAAAGGCTTATCATAAATAGGGATAATTTGATCTATGCCCTGCGGAGGGTATCTCTCCTGGCAGATGAAAAATCCAGAATGGTCAAATTCAATATAAATAAAAACCAGTTGGTCCTTGTTTCTGATAGTACAGATGCTGGTGAGGCAAAGGAAGAGATCATGGCAGAGTACCAGCAAGATGAAATATCCATTGGTCTTAATGCCAGATATGTGCTTGAGGCAGTTAGCGCTATGGATACGGACGAGGTATGTTTTAATCTGAAAGGCACAGACAGTTCGTGTCTTATTACCTCTGCTCAAGACGAGGATTATAAGTGTATTGTCATGCCTATGAGAATAGAGAGCACTCTCTAAAAGGTGCAAAGAGAGAAACCCCTTGTAAATCAATATGTAATTCACACCACCAAAAAAAATGAAGATTATCCGCATTTTTTTCTTGACAACTCCTCTATATGTTGTGGTATATTTGCTACCTATCTACAAAATGGTGTATCTATCAAGTTAATTCATAACTAAATTTAATTGCATAGAAATTCCAATACGCTTATCTTATAATTATTTTTTGAGGAGGAACTGTCATGAAGACCGGAGATATTATCATAGAAGATAGAAGGGATACATATAATAATAGTGTGCTTGCTAATGTCGATGAGGGGGGGGTATCAACCCAAAGGAGTTCGGGAGTTAACTCCACAACTCCACAACTCTCAACCCTTGCAGAGTCAGATACAGGGATGTTTGATATCCATTCTGATGACAGACCTATGGTAAAAGATATAGAGAGAATAGGGCTATCACCCAATGCTATCAGGGTCATGGAAAAGAGGTATCTGAAAAAGGACAAAGATGGCAGGGTTATGGAGAGACCGGAGGATATGTTTAGAAGGGTAGCAAAGAATATAGCATCTGCCGACCTCATTTATGCACCTCATGCAGATATTGAAAAGACAGAGAAGGAGTTTTACAGGGTAATGGCAAATCTGGAATTTTTACCGAACTCTCCTACTCTGATGAATGCGGGTAGGGAGCTTCAGCAGTTATCCGCATGTTTTGTGCTTCCTATAGAGGATTCAATGGAGAGTATCTTTGAGACTATCAAGGATACTGCCATGATTCATAAAAGCGGTGGTGGGACCGGGTTCAGCTTCAGTAGATTAAGACCTGCCAATAGCCCTGTGGCAACCACCAATGGTGTATCTAGTGGTCCCATATCCTTTATGAAGGTCTTTGATGCAGCTACAGAGGCGATAAAACAGGGTGGGACGAGGCGGGGCGCCAATATGGCCATCCTGCGGGCAGATCATCCCGATATACTCGATTTTATCTCATGTAAAAAGGAGAATCATAGATTTAATAACTTCAATATATCTGTAGCTGTTACAGAGGGGTTTATGGACCGCGTAGAAAAGAATGAGAAATATAATCTTGTAAATCCCCATACAGGCGACATAGAGAAAAGACTTCCTGCCAGAGATGTGTTTGACTCAATTGTAAGGGCTGCATGGAAGAATGGGGAACCCGGTATCATATTTCTTGATAGAATTAATATAGATAATCCCACGCCCGGGATAGGTGAGATAGAAAGCACCAATCCATGCGGGGAGCAACCCCTCTTCCCGTATGAATCCTGTAACCTGGGATCGATCAACCTTTCAAAAATGGTTACCCGTAAATCTATGTCCGGAAATGGGGGATCGGCCGGTTGGGTGATAGACTATGATAAACTCTCGAGGTCTGTACATACTGCTGTCCATTTTCTTGATAATGTTATTGATAAGAATGAGTATCCCCTCAAGAAGATAGAGGAAATGACCAAAGGGAATAGAAAGATCGGATTGGGTGTAATGGGTTTTGCAGATATGCTCATAATCCTTGGGATTCCTTATGACTCTAATGAGGCGCTTACTATTGCTAAAGAGATTATGTCCTTTATCTCGGATGAATCCAAGAGGGCATCTGTTGTTCTTGCCGAACAGAGAGGTACTTTCCCTAATTTCAATGGCAGTATCTATGATATTCAGGGTAAATTCAGACCCCGTAATGCCACCACTACAACCATTGCACCTACCGGTACCCTAAGTATCATAGCCAACTGCTCCAGCGGGATAGAACCCATATTTGCTGTCTCATATGTACGGCATGTTATGGATAACGATGAGCTGGTAGAAGTGCATCCTGAATTTGAGAGTATAGCTAAGGAGAGAGGCTTTTATTCTAAGGAATTGATGAAAAAGATCGCAAAGAAGGGGAATCTCTGCGGCATACCCGGGATTCCGGAGGATGTATGCAGACTCTTTGTTACTGCACACGACATCACACCGGCATGGCATATAAAGATGCAGTCTGTCTTCCAGAGATACACTGACAACGCAGTTTCAAAGACAGTGAACTTCCCTCATGATGCCACGGTTGAGGACGTAAGTGATGTCTATATGCAGGCATATCATATGGGCTGCAAGGGAGTCACCATATACCGGGATGGAAGCAGGGAGGAACAGGTACTCAGCGTAGGAGGTTCAAGGCCGCAGTCAGGCAAGATGCCTGACCTGCAGGCGCAGGATACAAGGCAGAATACTAATAACCGGCAACCAATGACTAATGACTATCCACTATTGGAAAGAATAACACCGAGGCCCCGTCCAAAGGTGACAAGGGGCAGCACCCAGAGAATAGAGACAGGATGCGGTAATCTCTATGTTACCATTAATGAGTGTGATGGGGGGCTGCCATTTGAGATCTTTACCAGAATGGGAAAGGCCGGGGGATGTGCAGCATCCCAATCCGAGGCCATAGGGAGATTGGTCACATTGGCCCTGAGGTCCAATATAGAACCGGAATCCATTAAAAAACAGCTTACAGGTATCAGTTGTCATCTCCCTTCATGGGAAAATGGGAGTAAGATACTATCATGTTCTGATGCTATCGGGAAGGCCATTGATAGATATCTAACAGATAGGGGATTCAAGCCTAAGATTGCCTCTCCTCATAAAGGGCAAATGCAAGATGTCGCTTATAGTAAAGGTGATACAGATAATCACACCTGCCACGAACCCATGGTGGCCCTGTACAACTCCGGGGGCTGCCCTGATTGTGGAAATACTCTTGAATTTGCTGATGGATGTATCCTATGTCGATCATGCGGATACTCAAAGTGCAGTTAGAAACTACCCATCTACTGCGTTGCATGAAAATTTTGTAATCCTCATGTATTTTAATACACTCCGGTTACAAAATTTTCATGCGCCTTGTACCCGGGCAGTTTTGGCTCAGACACTATTTTTCGGTCAGGCACTAGATAGGAGAAACGAGTTATGCCAATAAAACCTGATGTTTGGATCATGAATATGGCGAGAGAAATGGGGATGATAGACCCCTTTGAGGAGAAACAGGTAAGGGATAACAGCATATCCTATGGCCTATCCTCCTACGGTTATGACATTCGAATAGCAGATGAGTTCAAGATATTCAATAAGAATGCCAAAGGGATCATTGATCCCAAGGCCATTGCCTTTGATCCTTTTATAGAGGAGAAAGGTGATCACTGTCTCATCCCGCCCAATTCCTTTATACTGGGCAGGAGTGTGGAATATTTCAAGATACCCCGCAATATCCTTACCATATGTGTTGGAAAATCAACCTACGCCAGATGTGGTGTTATAGTCAATGTTACCCCGCTTGAACCGGAATGGGAAGGATTTATTACAATGGCGGTATCTAACACCTCTCCTCTCCCTGCAAAGATATATGCCAACGAGGGGATTGCCCAGGTCTTATTCCTTGAGGGTAATGAGGAATGCAAGACCTCCTATGCAGACAAGAAGGGGAAGTACCAGGCACAGAGAGAAGTGACCCTTTCCCGGGTATAAAGGAGGCTGCCCCGTCCCTTAGGACCCGGTCAATATGATATTCCTAAGGTTAATCCGTATTCTGACCCTTTCCCATCGGCTATACCAGCGTAAAAGGCGGTATCCAAAAAAAGAGCTAAGTGGCGTGATAAAATCAGAGAGGACGCACTTGAAATTCACAAAGCGATAATTACAGCAGATAAAGATAAACTATCTGAAATTAAAAACAAATTCCGTTTGTTACTAAACCCGGAAAAACAAAAAAGATATTAATATAGTCAGGTTAATTTGCATCAAATTATTCTATCATCCTAAAAGATTGGGCAGAGAGAATGGGGCAAATAACAGCTAACAAAAACCCGTCCAGAAGATGACCGCCGTCCGTGGCGGATAAATAAAAGAGAGAATTGAATGGCAAAAAAGCAGAAATCATTCGAAGAAACCCTCTGGGATTCCGCCAATAAACTGCGTGGAAAAGTAGAATCATCTGAGTATAAACATGTGGTGCTTGGTCTTATTTTCCTGAAATTTGCCAGTGATAAGTTTGAAAAACGAAAAGCAATTGTTAAAGAATACAACACTATCGTAAACCGCATAAAATTGAATGAAGAGCTTAATAAGAAATTGGAAGAGATCGCTCAGGCGATTTATAAACAGTGGTTTGTGGAGTTTGAGTTTCCAACAGATTCCCCTCCTTTGGAGGGGTGCCCAACGGGCGGGGTGGTTAATTCTCCTTCTTCGGAAAACGGGGTGGTGCCTTTCAAACGAAACACCCGAAACTATCTTGCCTTACCCTACAACCCCAAATTAAAAGAGCGTGCAAAAGCCTTACGAAAAGCTGGAGTCTTATCAGAAGTTTTATTTTGGCAACAAGTACATAAAAAGAAATTCAAAGGATTCGATTTTGACCGCCAAAAAATTATAGGAAATTATATTGTCGATTTTTATTGCCCGAACCAAAATGTAGTTATTGAAATTGATGGAAGTAGTCATGACAATAAACAAGAATATGATGCAGAAAGAGATGCCTATTTAAAAGGCTTAGGGCTTACGATTATTCATTAAAGATATTGATGTGAAAAAGAGATTGAGTGAGGTTATGGCTGGGCTTGGGGACCACCCCGCCTTTCAGGCACGAAGCGACCACCCCGCCCGTTGAAGCTGTAGGATAAGTCATTTTTCGAAAAAGTGACCATTGAAAATAAAGGACTTGCGAGGCCACTTTTGCCCAAAATGGGGGTTTTTCTACAGTCTCGTTGGGCACCCCTCCAAAGGAGGGGAATTGGCTATAAGTCCGGTGGTGGGAAGATGGTTTGGAATGAGGAGTTGGGGAAGGAGATTCCGGTGGGGTGGGAGTCTAAGTGCCTCGAAGATGTTGTCAAACAAATATGTGTTGGTTTTGTGGGTCAATGCTATGATTATTATTGCGAAAAAAATGAAGGGATTCCAATGCTAAGGACAACCGATTTAACAGAAAAAGGCATGTCCTATAAAAATTTAAAATATATTTCACGGGAATTTCATGACAAGAATAAAAAGTCACAACTAAAGAAAGGTTATATTCTTGTTGCCCGGCATGGCGCAAATGGTATGCCTGTTATTTTTGATAGAGACTTTGAGGCAAATTGCTTAAATGTAATTATTATCAAGCCCAATGGTTTAGTTATGGGATCTAAATTGCTTCATGTTTATTTAAATTCAGAGGCATCTATTGAGCAAATCCAAACTTCTTTAGGTGGATCTGTCCAAGATGTATTGAATACTAAACGTGTAGCCAACTTGCAACTAGCTTTTCCAAGTAAAACTCGAATTGTTTCAAATATATCTGTTCTTTTAAATAAATTACAGCTTACGATTGAATTAAAAAGAAAAGCAGTAGAGAATTTAGAAATTTTGTTGGAGTTGACTCTTTCGAAAATTGTGAAGAATTAGAAAAAACTGGTGAGGATGAAAAAATATGAAAATTGAGAAGATAAAAATTGAAAACTACCGACTTTTAAAGAACTTTTCTATTGACCTGGAAAATGAGCTTTTAAATGGCAGATCTTAAACCCATTGAGAAAAGATATTTTGAAGATTTATTTGGAATGCAAAGCGGCTATGTTTTGGATTTAACCAATTCTACATTTGCCGAACTGTTTAGGGATACATTAAATATTGATATTTATCACGATAAATATGCTTTTAATGGTGATTCGAAAGCTAAAAGATTACGAGCATTTTGGGAACACGAATCTGATATTTTAACAGGCCAAGTACTGAGTGGATTATTAGAAGTTTGGAAATATGAACAGACAAAGCAAAACAAATCCATAGAAACCCAAAGTTATAAAGAGTGTTTGGGAATCGTCAATAGATTGCTTGGCAAAAAGGCCCAAGAAGAGCTAAAAGATAATGACTTTCTGAATCAAGAGTTTTCAAGACTCAATTTGTCTCTTCTAAATATTGATGCTCAGTTTGAAAGTGTTATTACCCAAAGGATTGAGGAAATAAAAAAAACATTGAATAGTGGAGCTTCTTTGGCCGTTATATTTTTATGTGGTAGTACATTGGAAGGGCTTTTATTGGATGTCGCTACAAAAAACCCTAAAAAATTTAATACTTCAAAATCAGCACCAAAAGATAAAAATGGAAAAACAAAACCCCTTATAGAATGGACTTTGGATAATCTTATCAATGTAGCTTACGAAACTGAATATATTGAGTTGGATATTAAAAAATTCAGCCATGATTTAAAAGATTTTAGAAACTATATACATCCAAGACAACAAGCATCTCAAAAGTTTACGCCAGATAAACATACCGCAGAAATAAGCTGGAAAGTGTTACAAGCAACTATTGCAAGTTTGAGTGGAGAAAGAGAAGACCGATGAACCAACCAAACTCCGAAATCCTAATCTACCAATCCCCCACCGGAAACATCAAAATAGATGTCCGCCTTGAAAATGAAACCGTCTGGCTTACACAAAAAGCAATGACCGAGCTTTTTAAGACCACTAAACAAAATATCAGCCTACACTTAATAAATATTTTTGAGGAAGAAGAATTGAAAGAGACTTCAGTTGTCAAGGATTTCTTGACAACTGCTTCTGACGGTAAAAAATATCAAACTAAATACTATAATCTTGACGCTATTATCTCGGTCGGATACAGAATTAAATCACATGTAGCCACTCAATTCAGAATCTGGGCAACAAATATATTAAAAGAGTACATAATCAAAGGTTTTGCCCTGAATGATGAACGGTTCAAAACCGGCAACTCTATGAATTATTTCAATGAGTTACAAGATAGAATCCGGGAAATTCGCCTTTCCGAGCGTTTTTTCTACCAGAAGATAAAAGACATATACGCAACCAGTATCGACTATGACTCCAAAGATGAAATGACCATTGAATTTTTCAAGATTATACAAAACAAACTGCTTTGGGCTATAAGCGAGCAAACCGCCGCAGAACTTGTTTACCGCAGGGTAGATGCTTCTTTACCCCTTTTGGGAATGCAATCATACGATAAAAAAAGCAATATAGGCATCAAAAAAAGCGATGTCAGTATTGCCAAAAACTATCTGAATGAAAAAGAGATTAAACTGCTTGGATTATTGGTAGAACAATATCTTGCCTTTGCCGAAACCATGGCGCAGCAGCACACACCAATGTATATGAAAGACTGGATTGCCCGCCTGGATAATATTCTACAGATGAATGGTAGAGAATTGCTGACTCATGCCGGAAAAATAAGCCATCAAATGGCCCTGGAAAAATCGAATCTGGAATTGAAAAAGTATAAAGAGGAACAGAAAAGATTATCTCTTGAAAACAGCTTAAACGAGTTGGAAAAAGATATGAAACAGATAGAAAATAATTCCAAAAAAAGCAACCTATAAGGATTACTTACAAGTTCAAAAAGAGACCATAACATGAGCATACTGATAAGCATAGAAAAACTCCTCTCCGGCAAATTTGTCGAAGGAACAAGAATGGAGTTCAAGAAAAATTGGAATCCGGTTTCTGCTATGCGTACTATCTGTGCCTTTGCCAATGATTTCGGAAATGAGGGAAGCGGATATATCATCATTGGAGTTGAAGAGGAAAACGGCAGGGCAAAACGACCTGTAAAAGGTTTTAATCCAAGTGAATTCGAACGAGTTCAAAAAGAACTTATTGGTTATTGTAATCTTATTCAGCCATCCTTTTTTCCCCGCTTATCTTTAGAGGAGATTGACGATAAGCAAGTTTTGGTAATCTGGGTACCGGCAGGCAGTAACAGACCTTATAAAGTACCGGATGATGTTACTGCAAAACATAAAACCTACAACTTTCGGATAAGTATGACGATAGAGAGAAGGCGGATAAAATTTATAATTATCCATATCCTGCTATAGAAGAGGCGTTGGCTAATGCGGTATATCATCGAAATTATGAATTGCGTGACCCTATTGAGGTAAGGGTATTACCATCTTCAATAGAGATAATAAGTTATAGCGGTATTGACCCATCCTTAACACAATCTGATTTTGAAAAAGGGGTTGTAAGAACAAGGAGATACAGAAACAGACGAATCGGCAGCTTCTTAAAGGAGCTGGGGTTAACAGAGGGCAAAGGAACTGGTATCCCGATTATTTACAAGGTGCTGAAAGATAACGGCTCACCCAATCCCATTTTTGATACAGATTATCCAAATCGAAGTTTTTTTGTTGTAGAGTTTCCTATATATCCTGATTTTAGGGATGATGAGAATAATGGTAGGGCAATTGGTAGGGCAATTGGTGGGGCAATTGGTGGGGCAATAGAATTAACTGCCCGACAAATAGAAATTATTAATATTATTGTTTCGGATAATAAAATCAGTTATAGGGCAATTGCTAAGAAACTTAATAATCATGAGTAAACCCCCAGCTCTGCTGGGGGACTCCCAGAGTTTGACATTTACGGGAATAAATGAAAGCCTCCATACTGTGAA
>QIDP01000129.1 GCA_003229375.1 Nitrospirota bacterium | reverse complement strand
AGCGGCCACCTTTAGGTGGCTCATGGTTTTTAATCCGCTTTGAGCGGTTCACATATTCAAGCCTCCAGCTTTGCTGGAGGTATCTGACTATTTTGCGCCGGTCTTCCGCAGATGGAATACGGATTATATAGCCGTTTTTTTCAAGTCTCTCAAGCATACTCGTTAAAGTGGACTTCCCGAGAGAAGTCTTTTTAGCCAATTCCCGGATCGAAATACCATTGTTTCGCCAGAGAACAAAGAGGATTCTTCCCTGGGCCGGGTTGATTTCATCTAAATTATACTCCTTCAGTTTTCTGGAAAGTATACGCCCTGATAGGTGATGTATCTTGGCAATAAGAAAACCACCCCCTCTCTGCTGCTTCATCAATAATCCCTCAAATTAAAATTTGCAAAATTAAGCTGGTGATAGTATTTTGCAAACATCGGAAACAAACGGAGTATTGTGTGGTCAGGGTCGTCAGGTCCTCCAGGATAGTACATCTCCCAATCCTTCTGCCAGATCACCTCCTTTATCTCTCTTTCCGTTACAATTTCTATCTCTCCGCCCAGCATCAGTCCCCGCCATTCGCCCGGGTTGCAATAGTAAACTGACACCCTGCGATTTCCATCAATTCAAGGCTTAATCTCTTTGCTTCTCTTTCATTCATATCTTTTTCCCCCTTCGCTTGGTAATAGTTCTATGCAGAATAGTACTACATGGAACTATTGTCAAGAAAATTTTTCCCTCTTTCGTATTGAAGTTGAACTAACCAGAAATTGAAAACTAATAAAAATCAAAAAATCCTACCTATTGACAAAGCCATATTTATTCCTGTATTCTAAATACAGAAACAATTAAAGGAGAAATAAATTGTGAGCCGCACAAGTAACTTTAAAAGACTTAATATTACCTTAAGCCCTGAAACCTGGAGTGAGTTAGTGTCCATCCATTAATGAGCAATTTTGTTCCAGGGCAAGGCGAAAAATAATTTTAACCACAGGCGTAGCCTTACTACTCCGAGGATTAAAATTATTTTTCAACGCCGCATTGGGATAAAATGGCCATTAATGGATGGACACGAGTTAGAAAAAGCGTCTCCTTTATTGACCATGCCCTAAGAGTTTATATATCCCACTTAAAACGCAAAAAATTGAAATTTTAATATATTCTGGCTTCTGACAAAAGGTAGCATGATGAGAGGAGATAAGGAAATGTTATGAGCCGGGAATTAACAGCAGTTGTGATGCCAAATGGTAGTATCCGGTTAGAATGGATAGATTCTGATACGAAAACAGATAAAAGCAAACAGATTTTACAAAAAGGAATTATTAAATGGATATAAACAGAGAAATCGCCCGCCTTAATACAAGACAGAAGGAGGCGGTCATGCATACAGAAGGCCCCCTTCTGGTACTAGCCGGCGCTGGCTCCGGAAAAACCAGAGTCATAACTACGAGAGCAGCTTATCTGCTCCATACAGGGATTCAGTCCGGATCGGTTCTGGCTGTTACTTTTACTAACAAGGCAGCCAGAGAGATGAAGAAGAGAGTACTATCCATGTTAAACGGGAAAAAAAACAGGAGACCTGTAATTTCTACCTTTCATTCATTATGCCTGAATATTCTGAGACGCGAGATAGAACATCTGGGTTATCGAAAGGACTTTACTATTTATGATACTTCAGAACAGCTTTCTCTTTTAAGAAGTATTCTGAACGATATAAAATTCCATGACAAAAGCTTCAAGGTGGAATCTGTTTTGGACAGGATAAGCAGATCAAAAAACAACATTATCCCTTTATCAGATAAAGAGTCATCCGGTCAGGACGATTTGGGGATAATCTCTGATGTTGTTTACCCTAAATATCATGAAGCATTAAAAACCCTGAACGTATTGGATTTTGATGACCTTCTTTTACTGACTTTAAAACTTTTCAGGGAGCATCCTGCTATATTGGAGAATTACATGGAGAGGTTCAGGTATATAATGGTTGATGAGTATCAGGATACAAACCGTGTACAATACGATTTTATAAAACTGCTGGCCGGGGAGAGAAAGAATCTGTGTGTAGTTGGAGATGATGACCAGTCTATATATGGCTGGAGAGGGGCCAATCTCGGCAACATCCTTGATTTTGAAAAAGATTTTTCAGGAACAGTAGTTGTCAGGCTGGAGCAAAACTATCGCTCATTCGGGCACATCCTGCAGGCCGCAAACGGAGTGATTAAAAACAACAAAAAGAGGATGGACAAATCTCTCTGGACTGCCGGGGGGGCAGGACCCAGGGTTAATATCTTTAAAGCAGTTGATGGCGATGATGAGGCCAGGTGGGTTATTGACAGGATTTCACTGATACAGTACGAAAAAAGAATCTCTTATGAAGCCTTTGCCATTATTTACAGGGCAAATATTTTTTCCAGGCCCTTTGAAGAGGCCCTGCGGAGAAAGAGGATCCCCTACTCAGTAGTAGGTGGAACCAGTTATTTTGATCGTAAGGAAATCAAGGACCTTGCCGCATATCTAAAAATCATTGCCAATTCACGTGATGACCTGAGCCTGTTAAGGGCAGCCAATACGCCAAGAAGAGGACTGGGGCATTCTGCGATAAGAAAACTTGCAGATTTTGCGCAGGATAATTCGATATCCCTCCTTGAAGCTTTCATGAGGGCCGGGGAGATAACAGGCCTGGGAACAAGGGCATCGGGTTCAGCAATAGAGTTTGCCGGTTTGATTAGCCGGTACAGTGATCTCTTCATGAAAAACAGAGAAATGGGTAAGGTCTTTAGATCTCTCACCGAAGAGATAAATTACAGAGATTATATTTATGAATTATATAAAACACCCGAGGCAGCCGTAAGAAGAGTTGAAAATCTTGAGGGATTTATTGATTCCCTTTCCCATTATGAGACAGAAGGCAAATCGCCTTCACTTCATGGATTTCTCGAAACACTGGCCCTTACCGACCTGCTGAAAGAAAAAGAAGAAAAGACAGGCCGCGGAGTAACCCTCATATCTTTTCACTCCTCCAAGGGATTGGAATTCCCTGTGGTTTTTATTGCAGGTGTGGAGGAAGATATACTCCCGCACAAAAAGTCTATGTATCTGGATGGGGCTGTAGAGGAGGAAAGAAGGCTTTTCTATGTCGGCATAACCAGGGCCATGAAGGAATTATACATAACTTATACTGACCACAGAGTAAAGTATGGGAAAAATGCGCCTGCAACCCCCTCAAGGTTTTTAGATGAGATCCCGGATGAAGTGATAAAAAGGCTCGATGGCACTGAAAAAACAGACCCTAAGCAGGATGAAAAGGATGCAAATGATTTCTTCGCCAACATACAGGCGATGCTGGGAAGCCGAAATAAGAATTAGGGGCTGAAAAATAATAACTTGTTTTGGGTTAAAAGCCAGCTCCCCGGCGGTCAACCTGACCCGGTGGTTAACTTTTTCTCTTTCCTATTTTTTTTCTAATCCAAGAAGGTTTACGCCTCATATCTAAGACTGCAACCACGTTTACCATGTCCTTTTCAATTTTTCTAAGGATATGAACTCACCTTCACCTTTTTCAATTTTCTTTCTTCTTTCTTCGAGAACGCTCCCATGCCAATCCGGTGATTCGCATTCTTCGTCATGGCTTAATGAATCCCATAATTCTTCCATTACCTGTAGACGCTCAATGGTGGACATTTTTTTTATTTCGGCTATTGTCATAATTTTACCTCCTTATTGAAATTAAAGGGCTTATGGACGCAAAATTCATGAAAACACCTATTCTCGGACAGCCTGTCCAGATGCGACCTCATTTCCCTCTTTTGTTAGGCATTTTATGAAAATAGCAATGCCCCGATTTGCTGAACGAGAGTTAACGCCCCGCCAACAGTTGCTGATGTTTGAATAATTGACCAAAGTGAATTTACTGTTTCAGGATTTCGTGTTGGTTTTCTTAACTCTGAATGAAAGTTATCGATTGTAGAAAGTAAAGCACTATCAACTTGAATCTCTGGAATTGCTTTTAGCGCCTCAATCAAATGAAACAAGTCGGAACCAGCAGAAGCATCAGCACCAATTGCAATAGAACCAAGGCCTGCATGTGCACCACGCCCGACCGCCATTGGACGATTAATGATTGTATTCCCACGACTATCTGTTGCACCGATAACAACAGAGCCTTCACCTATTTCCCCAGTGACATCACCTATGACAACAGAGTCTTTTCCGGTTTTCAGTTTCTTGCTCATGTTTCCTCCTGATGCCTAACGATTAGTATTTTATCCGTAGTGCTACTATACAAAAAATTCCCAAATTTAGCAATAGGATATTTAAGCACTATGGATAAAATACTGTTGGACTGAACCGTCTTCACTGAGGATGTCTGTTTATATGGGGATTGTATTGGAAGAGGATACTGCCAGGTTTAGCTTAAAATCAGTTTACGTGGTCAAACAGCGGGCTTAATCCAATGAAATTTTGACACTATAAACGATTTATAGTACCCTCTGCAGGAAGTTATAAATAGTTCCGTTGTAAGAATTATTAGTAAAATATAGAAGGGGGGATTAGAATATGAATAAAATAAATTCTGGGTGATGCCGGCATTAGCAATGATAAAGAGGTAATAACCTACGGTGTCAGGGGCGGCAGGACCGATTCTACTGTACTCTTTGTCATTCTCGATATGCTGGGCCATAAGAATTTAAGGCACTACGATGGTGACGGCATAAAAGAGTGGACAGGTGCAGGCAATGAGATCGAGACTACAGAGAATAAACTGCCAGCGACAACCTACAAAGTCACCGGCAGGGCAGGTTTTGATAAAAAGATGGGAACTGCCAGCGAGATGCTGGAATGTATAGATGATGAAAACTGTGTATTTCTTGACACACGGGATCCTCAGGAGTACGACGGCGAGCAGAGCGCCAGGGGACAGCGCTCTCTGAGGGGTGGCCATATACCGGGTGCCATACAGATGGACTACGTTGAGTTCTACAGGGATAATAAAGGACCGGATTACAAGTTCAAACCATATGCTGAGCTTAAAGTGGCTCTCGAAGAAAAAGGTATAACAAAAGATAAGACTGTTGTGTTGTACTGCTGGACATCTACGAGGATTGGTGAAGTCTGGCTTGCTCTTCGTGCCATGGGCTATGGGAATGTGGTAAACTATGACCACTCCATGACCGAGTGGAATATGCTTTCATCCGAGAAGTACCCAATGGAACCAGGTAATCCATATCATATAGACAAACTTAGAAAGGCTATAGACAAAAATACTGCTGGCATAGAAGAGCTTAAGAAGGTGGCAGAGGAGGCCGTTGCTGCTGCAGCAAATGCCCTGGAATCAGCCGATAAGGCCGCAGAATCTGTAGCCAGCACACAGAAAACTAGCGACGAAACAGGTACGGACAAAGGCGGCATCTGCGTACCTGCCGCACTTCTGGCTCTGGTGATGCTTCCCCTTGGAGCATACTGGATATACCGGAAGCGGATTAATAATCATGAGTAAACCCCCAGCAGAGCTGGGGGTTTACTCATGATTATTAGAACTGTTTGCTTATAATACCATAGCAGGAGTATTTATATGAAAAATGGGGGATGTCCAGATATATATTGACATATATATAGTATGATGTTTGAATAAGTTAACTTAATAAAAGGAGGGCTGAAGAGATGAAAAGATATTGGAACATGGGTTTGTTAATAGCAGGTATCTTAGGGGTTATTTTTATTCTGGGCGCGGCTCAAACAGAGGCTGGTAATTTTCTGACAGGAGGGGACATAGAAAGGATCGAACAGGCCCCCCTTGTATTGAAATCAGGGTCCCTGGTAGGGACTACTGGTTTGGACGGAACAGGCTCCATATCAGGGACGGTAAGGGATATGGATGACAATCCTGTTCAGGGGTTACAGTTAACCCTTTTGGAAGGGCCTGATCCCAATAAGGCAGATGAACATGACTGGTGGTTTGTTGCAAACGTTGAGACTGACTCTAATGGAAATTATCAATTCATCGAGTTGACCGAACGACGATATCGTGTCCATTCTGGAGATGGCAATGTAGATCAAAGTGGTAGGCATTATATAAGGGGCGATCAGTATAATATACAGGTCTTTGACAATACAGAGACCCCTAATATCGATTTTCAGCTTCGTGAGGCCGGGTTAATCTGGGGCTATGTCTATGGAAAGACAGATGATGATGGTTGGACACCGATACCAGAGGCAAGGGTGGTTGCTACATGTGATTATACAGAAGATGCACATGAGTGGCATGAGACTAGAACTGATTCCAATGGATACTATGAATTATGGCTTCTTCCCTCGCCCGGAGAGTTCTATCCCATACAGGTTATAGAGGCAAGTATTGGTGATACAACTTACGAATACCAGGTTGCCCCTGATTTCTATAGCGCTCCTGATCCGACCACCACACCAGAGGGTATACATGGACCTGACTTTCGGTTAAATGAAGGTGGTAAGATCAGTGGACGGGTTGTCAACCAGGCAGGGCAAGGGCTTGAAAATGTTGAAATTGACCTCTTTGTCTTCATTAATGGCATAAGTATAGATGACCCTGATGCCTATACCGATTCTGATGGTTATTATACCATTGTTAGTGTGCCTGCTACAGATAGGGCCTATGCCTATATAGATCTGGGGGGCCGGCCAGTAATACTTGATGAGATCAAATATTCGGGTGGTGAAAACTTTGCGGGACCACTAAATATTACCCCTGGCAGCACTGTCAATGTGCCGGATATGGTACTCCTTGAGGCAGGGACAATAAAGGGTGTTGTTACTGATACCAGTGGCATACCCATTGTAGGGGCTGCGGTCGAGGCAGAGGGTTTTGACATAAATGGTTACTCTGTAGGTAGTAATCAGATATATACAGATTCATTAGGGCAGTATACGCTCGACTACATACCCCCTGGAATCTATACTGTAATAGCTGAAAAGGATGGCTGGATGATGGGACGGAAGAGCAGTATTGTTGTGACCTCAGGCGACATGGTAGATTGCGACCTCATTATGAAGGATGCTACCGAGGGTTCAACGGTCTCTGGTAAGGCTGTAAATTACGATCAGATTCTGCCAAAGGATACCAATAATGTTCCATTACCCAACTATGATGACTACCAGGAGTACGGGATAGGTGGGCTGATAGCTATTGCTATTACTGCAAAGGATTACACAGATCAGGAACTAATAGGGATAGGATGGAGTTTTCTTATTGGAGGGGCAGACTATGAGGATGGATATGATGATTACTTTGTATCAAGTCCTACAGAGGTGCCTGGTACCTACAGTATGATCCTCCCATCAGGCAATGTTGATATTGCCGGTATAATAAGCCACAATAGTGAAAGTGGCGGCTGGTATGTTACCCTGCATGATTGGCAGCAGTTAAATCTGGTTGAAGGAGATACAATACCTGATATTGACATTACCTTTGAAACATCTTATGGAACATTGAAAGGTAATATCTCTGTCTCAGGTAGTGGTCAGTTTAATCCGCAGAAGACCGTAATCATTGCAAAGAGAGAAGGGAGCGGCACAGAATGGAACAGCCTTGGGGATGCAGTTACAAAGCCGCACTTTGGATCCTATTATGGTTTTGGAGAGATACCTGCAGGTACCTATACATTACGCGCCATTAGTGATGGGTTTGTCACACAGACCTATACAAATATTGTAGTATCTGAGGGAGGTATAACAACCCAGGACATAGTCTTCACCCCTGGAGGTTCACTTTTAGGAATAGTCACTGATGGTACCAATCCAATAGAAGGTGTCCTTGTAAAGATTGTTGAGAATGGGAAGAACAGCATAACCGACTCAGACGGTTCCTATACCATCCAGGGACTTGCAGCCGGAACCTATACAGCAGAGGCCTCAAAACCAGGTTACGGGACCTATTCTGACGCTGTATCCATAACCGATGGGCAAACCACCACAAAGGATATTATACTCGATTCAACAGTTGGTTCAATCACAGGAACAGTAACCGACAATGTGGGTAATGTGAATGGGGCTACAGTGGTTGCTTATAATACAGTGGATGATACCTTTAATATTGGTACTACTGTTGATGGGGCATTCACCATTACAGAACTGACCACGGGTAGCTATATACTGGCAGTGGATGCTGATGGTTATGACGTTACCATCTATCCACAGGAGATATCTCTGGGGCCGGATGAGGATAAAACAGGGATAGATATTGTCTTAACACCCTCTCTGCCGGAATTTACTGTCTATTCCTCGGTAAGTGATACTACCCCGGCAATACTGTCAATGACCTTTCAGTCTGATATAGGCCTGAAAGCAGACCCCACTGTGAGTATAGTGGAAGGAGCCGGCATCCTGGGTGGCCTCAATGTGAATACACCCAAAACAGCTTTCACCATTGATTATCAGGTGGATAACAGCGACACTGTGGTGAAAATTGAAATAGCAGAGGATTCTGCCAATCCAGTGATACCCGGCAAAAAGGCCTCTAAAACATTTTCCTTTGAGCTAGGTTCTGATCTTGTTCAGACAAGTAGTACCAATATAGTAAATGCCATTGGTGGTGATGTCACCATGATGGGTAATCAGGACAATACCAAGGTCTATGTGCCACCTTTTGCACTGGCAGGTGTGGACGATACAACAGCAGTGGCCTTAACCATAGAGAGATATGGTAATCCGGGTGATGATGTGTCAGGAACCGATGACCAGAGTGTCAGTGCAGCATACGATTTTAGCTTTGAAGATGGAAATGTCACCATAGATGTCAATCATACAGTAACCGTGACCATGAGCTTTATACTCCCGGATGGGATGAGTCATACTGAATTTGAAGACAAGCTGGAAATCAGATATTTTAACGTGAACAACCAACAATGGCAGACAGATGGTATAACCAATATACGGATAAATTGGAACAATTATACAATTATGTATGATGTGAGTCACTTCTCCAGATTTGCTGCATTTATAGAAAGTGGTGATGTGTCTCCTCCTGTGATAAGTGATGTTGAGGATACAGACATAACAGATACCTCGGCATTGATAAAATGGAATACAGATGAACCTTCAGATAGTATGGTTGACTATGGCACAGAGACGGGGGTATATACAAATTCAGTGTCTGATCCGGCTTTGGTTACCTCACACAGTATACCACTGACAGGTCTTACACCAGAGACAACTTACTATTATATTGTAAAAAGTACTGATTCAAGCGGCAACTTAGCCCAGAGCGAGGAGCACAGCTTTACAACAACGAAGGATGGGGATGGGGGCGGAGGTTGTTTCATCAGTACAGCAAGTAGATAGTTGAGAACACTAAGGAACGAAAGGAATTATTTAAACCTAAATTGAGCGATTCTTTCATGTCGGGCGAGACGCCCGACCTACTGTTGTGTGAAGCATCAACCATTTCCAGTAGGACAGGCGTCTCGCCTGTCCTCAATGGAATGAACTATTACTAAAATTTTAACTCTCTATTAAGACAGACAGGTGTCTTTCTACAGACCTTGCAAGGGCGTTTAAATTATATCCGCCCTCAAGCGCTGAGATAATCCTTCCATCACAATACCTCTTTGCAATTCCCTTTACAATCCTTGTAAGTTCCTCAAAACCCTCATCTGTTACCATCATTCCAGCTAAGGGGTCATCTGCATGTGCATCAAACCCTGCGGATATTAGAATAAAATCCGGCTCAAATCCTTCTGCTGCCGGACTTAATGTCTCTTCAAATGCCTTGATATATTCTTTATCCCCCATACCTCCTGACATTGGTACATTGATAGTAAAACCGAGCCCTTTTCCAATCCCTGTCTCTTCAGTACTACCTGTTCCTGGATAGTGAGGATATTGATGTATACTGAAATACATAACTGTTGGATCATCATAAAATACATCTTGAGTACCATTACCATGATGAACGTCCCAGTCTATTATAAGGATCTTTTTAAGGCGATAATGTATCTGAAGGTACCGGGCAGCTACAGCGATATTATTAAAAAGACAAAAGCCCATAACCCTATCGGGTTCAGCATGGTGGCCCGGGGGTCTTACAGCACAAAAGGCATTATTGATATCTCCATCCATTATCTTATCAATGGCTGTCAGGAGTCCCCCTGCTGCAAGAAGGGCTGTTTCATATGAATAGGGGGATATAGGGGTATCAGGTTCCAGATATCTTAGCCCTTCATTAGGGGATTTATTGTTTATTCCCTCTATATATTCTATTGGATGAATCTTCTCTATCCATGATTTATCTGCTGGATGTGGATCAATCTTTACCAATCTTGACATAATAATACCTTTTTCTAAATAGTCCATTATAGCGGTCAATCTCTGGGGGCTCTCAGGATGAAGGGGACCGGTATGATGTTTTAAATAATCTGTGTGATATATAAGACCTGTTTTATACATAAATTTTCTCCTTTTTCAGCGTTGTCCGGTTAGGTTTTTGCATGTAAAAAAAAATAACTTGGAGGGTCATTTTTTGCTTGACTTTTTGAAATAAGCTTTCGTGGC
>QIDP01000174.1 GCA_003229375.1 Nitrospirota bacterium | reverse complement strand
TTACCCCTGATCAGATAATAGATGCCCACCCACATTTAACCCTCGAGGCATTACATGATGCGCTGTCATACTATTATGAAAATCGTGATGTCATTGACAATGAGATTAGACAGCGAAAAGAGAATATCAGAATACTTTCAAATAAATTCTCATCGAAATTGAAAAAAGCCTTTGTCTAACCTTATTTTTTATATAGTTCGCCTAAAATAATGGGCAAAGGAGGTAAGAGCCTTATGGCTATTTCAATCGCTACAGAGTCGATTCCTCTGAAAGTTGAGGCAGATGGTGTTATCCGCGTGGGGAACACACGAGTAACTTTGGATACTGTCATTATAGCTTTCTTGGAAGGTGCGACGGCAGAGGAGATTGCCCAACAACATTCGTCTCTGGACTTGGCAGATGTGTATGCAGCGATTGGCTACTACTTGCGAAGACGGTCAGAAATAGAAGCTTATTTACGACAACGGCAAAAGCAAGCCGAAAAAGCACAGAAGGAGAATGAGAGACGTTTTGATCCACAAGGAGTGCGAGCGCGTTTGCTGGCTTGAACCCAATCTTCGGTCTCACGAAGAATATAACGGCCCTGAAGGATAAAGTATCGAAGACGCTGACATAAAATTCTTAACCCCTTATCATCTTCTCCTCTTTTTCTTTGCCGGGAGGAGTTGCGATCCTGATGCAGGCTGCCAGGCTACAAGAATGGGACTCGCTATAAAGATAGAGGAATATGTCCCTACAACCACGCCGATCATAAGCGCAAAAGAGAAACTATGTATAACCTCTCCTCCAAAGATAAACAGGGCAAGGACCACGATGAGGGTTGTGGCCGATGTGAGCAATGTTCTGCTTAGTGTCTGGTTTATACTTGAATTGATAATGACCTCCAGATTCTCTTTGCGCATGAGCCTGATATTTTCCCTTATCCTATCAAAGACCACGATAGTATCATTTAATGAATAGCCTATGATGGTAAGGAATGCAGCAAGGACAGGAAGGGTGAATTCTTTATCTGTGATGGAAAAGGCAGCAGCAGCTATCAATACATCGTGAATAATGGCTATAATAGCCCCCAGAGCAAATTTCAGCTTTAAATACCAGCAAAAGTAAAGGGTAATTAATAATGCTGTTAGTATTAATAGCGGTATACTTATATTAGGAAAGATCTTTAGGAAGAGCAGGGTCACACTAATAAAGACCACTGCCATGATGATACTATTGACCCATTGCAATTCAAACCTGCCAGATATATATACAGCGATAAAGAGGATAGTAAAGTAAAGGGCAAAGAGCGCCTTCCGTCTCAAATCCTTCCCTATCTTTGGCCCTACCATCTCAATCCGTTCTACCTCTAAACCTGCAGGAAACTCGCCCTCTAATGCCCTTTTAACAGTCGATCCGATATCTTCCAGTTTATTTGTTGAGACAGGCGCCCGTATAAGTATGTCCCTATCACTTCCAAACCGCTGGATAGTGCTATCCTCCAGCCCTATATTTTTTAATCCACCTCTTATCTTTTCTATTGACACCTTTTCTGGAAATTTGAGTTGAATCAGTGTCCCACCTGCAAAGTCTACCCCCATATTAAGTCCACCCCTCATAAGCAGGGAGATCAATCCCACTGTTATCAGAAGTACGGATATTGATATAGCTATCTTTTTCTTTCCGATAAAGTCTATTTTGGTACCAGGTTTTATAAATTCCATTCTTATTTTATCTCCCGGGGTGAGCCCTTATATGCTTAATCTGTCTATTTTTTTTCTGCTTAAAACAAAGTCGAATATCACTCTGGATACAAATAAAGCTGTGAACATGCTAGCCATTATCCCTATAGCGAGTGTTGTGGCAAAGCCCCTGATAGGACCTGTACCAAACTGAAAGAGGACTATAGCCGCAATAATGGTTGTTACATTGGCATCGATTATGGTCCAGAAGGCCTTTGAAAACCCTGCTTCTATTGCTGCCCGTACTGTCTTACCTATCCGTAGTTCTTCTCTGATACGCTCGAATATCAATACATTTGCATCTACTGCCATTCCTACTGTCAGGATGAGACCAGCAATCCCCGGAAGGGTAAGGGCTGCCTTAAAATATGCCAGTATCCCGAAGATGATAATCAGATTCAGAAATAGAGCTATATTAGCTACCAAACCGGATAATTTGTAATATATAATCATAAATAGTATAACTACTATACCCCCTATGAGTATTGAAGTAATCCCATTTTTAATGGAGTCATGTCCAAGGGATGGTCCTACTGTGCGGTTTTCTAAGATAGTTACCGGTGCAGGCAAGGCGCCAGCTCTGAGGACTATAGCCAGGTCATGCGCCTCTTCTGATGTAAAATTTCCTGTTATTTGGGCCTCTCCCCCTGATATCTTCTCTCTTATTACCGGTGCTGAATAGACATTGTTATCAAGGACTATAGCGAGTCGCTTCCCCACATTCTCCTCTGTGATCTGACGGAAGATGCGCGCACCTTCCCTGTCAAAGCCTATACCTACATATGGCTCATTATATTCCCGGTCGATCCTGACTTCTGCCAGGGTGAGTGAATCACCTGTAAGGACAGCCTGTTTTTTTAATAGATATGGTATTATGTCTTTTCCTGTCTTCCTATCCTTTTCATATAGTATTTCATCCCCTTCCGGGATATTTCCTTTCAGGGCATCTTCAACACTGCGTTCTTCATCTACCAGTTTGAACTCCAGGAGGGCAGTACTCCCTATAAGATTTATAGCCCTCTCAGGGTCCCTGATACCAGGGAGTTCAACAATGATTCTCCTCGTCCCTTCCCTCTGAATAGTTGGTTCTGCTACGCCGAACTGGTCAACCCTGTTACGTATCGTCTCCAGGGCCTGGTCCACTGCATTTTCTTTGATATCCTTGACCTTTTCATCTGATAAAGAATAGATCAATCTCAATCCATTCTTTTCGAAATCCCTTCTTTTAATAAGATAGGGATAGTCTCTCATGATATCCTCTGATTGGGGGATGTCTTTAGAGTCTAACAGCTCGATGATGATGTTATTCTCCTTGTCCCTTTGAACAGACTGAAAATCTATATCTTTCTTTTTTAAGACATTTTTTGTATTAGCAGCATATCTCTCAGCGATTGTCTCTACTGCCTTTTCTGTTTCCACCTCCAGTACAAGATGTATTCCACCCTTAAGATCGAGTCCTAGATTTATCTTCTCATCCAATGGGTAAGCAAGCCAGATCATTAATCCTATCACTATGAGAATGAGAGCAAATTTCCATTTTAGGTTCCTATACATTTATTGATTCCTTTATTTAAGTAGTGCCTAAAGTGAACTAAAGTGCCTAAAATGCCTAAAGTTAAAAGATAATGCTTATTCGCTTTACTCTCGAAGCACATAATATCTTGAAAGATTATATTCCTTTAACTTTAGCTCACTTTAGCTCACTTTAGGCACTTTAGTTCACTATCTCTTGTTTGTAATACCGCTTTTCAACATCTTTATATTAACCTTTTCTGCTATCTGCAGTGTAAGGACATCATCCTTGACCTTTTTTACCGTACCATATATGCCGGATGAGGTTATCACATTATCACCTTCTTTGATACTTTCCAGCATTTCTTTATGTTCCTTCTGCTTCTTCTGTTGAGGCCTTATTAAAAGGAAATAGAAGATTGCAAACATAATCAGGAGTGGAGGAAGAATACCTAGAAGTTCTCCACCACCACCTCCCCCTGAACGAGAAGGAGCCATTGCATAGGCAAGATCTATCATCCCCTAACTCACCTCCTTTAAGAATCCTTTTTCCAAATCATTGAATGTCATTGATAGATAATAAAATGACGCCCTGAGTGGCGTCCTACCTATTAACCAATTTTCTGTTGATTCTATTTTTATCAGATTGAAAATGATTTGTCAATGGTTTGTATGAAAAAGACAATTATGTAAAGGATAGGATGAAAAAGGTATTGTCCGTAACTATTAACATGTTACAATAAAATTTGTAAAAGGGGAATATGTTTCTCATGTCTTATTCAGGAGTAAGTCGGGACAAGAAAAAGGCCCTTATGGCCAGTATGAAGGAGTTAGGTATCTTAGAAAAGGATATTCTGGAAAAATTTGTCCGTGCCAGCGGCAGAGGGGGACAAAAAGTGAATAAGACATCCAGTGCAGTATACCTTAAGCATCTGCCTACAGGAATTGAGGTAAAGATACAAAAGGAGAGATCACAGGCATTGAACAGATTTCTGGCCAGGCGTCTCTTGACACAAAAGATTGAACGCATGATCCTGGGAAAGAAAAGCCAGGAACAGCAAAGGATTGAAAAGATCAAACGTCAGAAACGAAAAAGATCAAAGCGGGCTAAAGAGAAGATCTTAGCAGAGAAGAGGCTTACAGCAGAAAAGAAAAAATTCCGTTCTATCAAACCAGACATAACAGATCGTTGAGATCAGGGGTTACCTATTTTTTTTTACCACGCAGTTGTAAAATGATGAGAAGACCTATCAGGTTGAAGACTATTTCCCTTATCCTCTTGATGACCATCAGGGTCAACCCTGCCCCACCTTCCATACCAAGGATCCTGAAGATGAGGATTCCTCCGCCTTCATGGACTCCTAAACTCCCGGGTATGAAAAAGCCCAGTCCTTTGATAAGTTGGCCCATTGATTCGATGACGAATGAGTCGGTAATTGATACCTTTACACCCATCAGGTAGAGCATCAGATAGACCTCAGCGGTTCCCAATACCCACCCGATAAAGTGAAAAAGTATAGATGCAGAAAATTTCTTTTTGTTAGATAGGTAGAAGCTGGATATATATTTGTCTACCTTAACAAACCTCTCCTCAACCCTTTCGAGCATTCCGAACCTTGCTAACGGTTTTCTGAGAAAACCGATAAGAGATGAAAAGAGTCCTGTCTTTTGCCACCGGACAACCAGTGCAAGAAGCCCTCCTGAGATCAGGAATGCTATGAGGAGAGATACTTTTATATTCATAGAGCCCCCCAGTCTTGAGAGGAGAATCGCACCCCCAATAAACATAAATATGATCTGGGCGGCAATCATGGTGGTTTTAGCAACTACAACAGAGGCAAGCCCTTCTGTTAGAGTTACCCCGAATCGTTTTAGAAGGACCGCCTTTACAGGCTCTCCTCCTAAATAGGCAGTTGGCGTGAGGTTGTTAACCGACTCTCCGGCTATCCGGATAAGATACAAAGGCCCTAATCCCACTTTCTTATTTTTAAAGGATGGTTTAAAGGAGTATGCCCACGCCTTTGTGTCAAAGATGATTAGCACAGCATATGGAATAAGGATCAGAGGGGCATACCAGCCCATGACTTTCAGATAGTTCAGTATTACCCCTGGACCGGTATGATATATGAGTCCTGCTAAGATGGATACTCCAAATATGACAAATATTATCTTTATTTTTTTCAAAAGGAGTTCTCCCTTTCCTTCCTGGCTTTCCATTAAAATAAGTTATAATAAAACCACAGAGAACACAGAGATTTGCTATTTAATTATAAAATGAATTTTATAATAATTTTTGATATAATGCAACTATGAAGGCAATAATATTGGCTGCCGGTAGAGGGAAGAGACTAAAACCCTTTACTGACAATAATCATAAGTGTCTTATAGAAATCGGCGGGAGGACATTGATCGATCGCTGCTTGAGCACCCTTTCAGATTCAGGGGTAAAGGAGATCGTTATTGTTGTCGGCCATCTCAAAGAAAAGATAATAGAGAAGACAGGTAGTGGTTTTAAAGATACCAATATAAGATATATTATAAACGAGGAATATGAAAGGGGCAGCATATTATCCTTATGGCATGCCCGCTGTGAGCTGAATGATGATGTGATTATACTGGATGCAGATGTGCTCTTTCCACAGGAACTACTGAGGAGACTGTTTAGATCAGATAACCCAAATTCCTTTTTAATGGATGTCGATTTCAGGGATACAGGCGAAGAGATGAAGCTGGTTGCAAGGGAAGGGAGGGTCATGGAGATATCCAGGCATCTGCCTGACAATCTATATGATGAGGTTGGTGAAGGGGTGGGCTTTCTGAAGCTTTCAGGGAGAGATGCCCCTCTATTAAAATCTGCCTTAGAGGATTTTATCAGGAAGGGGATTGTGGATGTTGACTATGAAGATGTACTCAATAAGCTGGTAAAATACTGTGATATCGGCTATGAAAAGGTGGAGGGACTCCCCTGGATAGAGATAGATTTTAAGGATGATATTGAGAGGGCAGAGAAGATTCTCCCCCAAATTTCTGAGTTAGATAAATATAGATAAATAGTAACTACTCAGGTGGATAGACTATAGGTATTTAGCTGAATAGTGAGGAAGAAATATGAGATCATACAAAGCTCAGAGCGGTTGGGAGCCTTGATTCGTTCTTTGCGCAGTCCTAACAGACTACAGTCTAAACAACCTGAGTAGTTACGATAAATATGATAAAGAAGGCCATAATACTTGTAGAAGATTCACCCCATCCACTCTCTGAAGTGGCAGGGGTATCTCTGATTAAACGTGCTGTTTTATCTTCACAAAAGGCCGGGATAGAGGAGATATGGATAGTCGCCGGAGATACGAAAGAAAAACTCTATGAATCCTTCATGGGAGATAAGAGATTAAAAAGTAAGATAAACTGGATTAATGGTGTGATTGAAAAAGGGGTATTTTCGCGGTTAAAGGACGGGATAAGAGAGAATTTTCTTTTGATGACATCTCACTATCTCTTTAATCAGAAGTTCCTTCATTCCTTGCTAGAGTATCCTTTGAATAATAATGGTAAGGCTGTTCGTATTGCTGACACAGGCATATGCATGTGTACCCCTTATCTGTTCACGGTTATGGAAAAGGAGTCAGAGGGTAATAGATTTAGTTTCGATAATGGGATCAGGGCATTGGCAGGAAAGAATATGTTGAAGACCTATAATAATTCTGATGGTTTTATATTCCGAATAAGGAGTAAGTCAGATATTAGTAAGGCAGGAAGATGGTTATATGCCACCCTTACAAATCCTGATGAAGGATTTCTGGAGAGGATCATTAACAGGAAGTTCTCTATCCTTATTACCAGGCTTCTCATAAAGACCCCTGTTATACCTAATCATATTACAGTTATTAGTATACTGACAGGACTCACTGCTGCCTTTTTCCTTTCTACAGGAGAGTACGGTTATGCGATTCTTGGTAGTTTTATATTTCTCATATCTACTATTCTCGACTGCACTGACGGAGAGATCGCGAGACTGAGGTATCAGGAGTCAAAATACGGGAGCCTCCTCGATATAATTGGTGATAATGTTGTGCACCTGGCCATCTTTTGCGGGATAACCATTGGTGCATACAGGAAGATAGGGGAAGAATATATATTGATACTGGGAGCATTTGCCATTATAGGTGCAATCTTTATATTTTTTATATTACTTTATAATATGATGGGTAAAGATAGTGGAAGTGATACCCCTTCATCTCTCTCAGCAGTGGAGAAGAGGGAATATGGTGTGGAGGGAATCATAACCAAACTTATCAACAGGGATTTTGTTTATATAATTATAGCCTTTACAATTATAGATATACTATACTGGTTCCTATGGATAAGTGCTATTGGAGCCAATCTTGTCTGGATAATAATCCTTTTTATGCATTTTGCCAAAAAGGAGAGTGATAAGATGCCGGCGTAGCTCAGGGGTAGAGCAACTGATTCGTAATCAGTAGGTCGTAGGTTCAAATCCTATCGCCGGCTTTATTATCTATCTTCAAGGGGTTATAATTTCCATCATTACCTTACTCCTTCCAATTGAAGTTATAAAGACATTGATGTATTAATATCAACTTTAAACGATATTGTCAAAAAAATTATGGGCATTGACAGGATTGATCTTTAATTTGAAAACTTGTCAATTAAAGTTTTTAATATAGCTTCATATAACGATAAATAAGTTTCATGACAATTTTTTTTGACAGAATGCTATAATAATTCCAATAGTTGATTTGGCTATAATGAGTTCTGTAATGTATATTTAAGTTATGGAACCATTAAATATTTGGGCTCTTCTCCCAATTACTACGGTAGCAATAAGGGATAAATAGGGATTGATAGACATTGTGAATCCTTCTAAAATAGTAAGTTTAACA
>QIDP01000027.1 GCA_003229375.1 Nitrospirota bacterium | reverse complement strand
TTTGTAAATGCTCATTAATCAACTTACCACCATCAGAGGTAGTTGCTTGTTTATAAGTGCCTAAAATGCCTAAAGTGAGCTAAAGTTAAAAAATTATATTCAAGTATCCGTTCACAGTTATCAGTTTACAGTTTTTTCAATTTCCTTTTACTTTCTGTTTTCATTAACTGTAAACCGTGAACAGTTACATATTCGATTAACTTTAGGCACTTTAGTTCACTTTAGCTCACTTTAGGCACTACTTTTTGTCAACCGCAACCATCTTTGTCGTTTCAGGTTGAGGCAGGGGATATAACCTGGAATACTCCTCTATAATAGCTTTTGCAATAGGGGCAGCAGATACCCCCCCGTGTCCTCCGTGTTCTATAAGTACTGCTATTGCTATCCTGGGATTATCAAAAGGGGCAACCACCCATGATCCCTGAACTCAAATGGTATCTCTTTTTCCTCTTCATCCGTATTTTTTAAACGGATGACCTGAGCCGTTCCTGTCTTCCCGGCCACATCAATCCCTTCTATGTATGCCATTTTTCCTGTACCATTTTTATCAACTACAACGTCTAAAAGTGAGTTACGAATGGTACTGAGTGTCTCAGGGCTGACAGGAATCTTCTTTATCATTTGAGGCTCAACCTCTTTGATAATCGTTCCATCAATTCCTTCTATTCTCTTTAGGATATAAGGTCTCCATAATGTCCCTCCGACCGCAATTGCCGCAATTGTATTGGCCATCTGAATAGGCGTAACCAGATTATATCCCTGACCAATCGATGCAGATATGGTCTCTCCTAACAACCACGCTTTTCCCTTAACCTCTTCCTTCCATTCTGTCGATGGTACCAGTCCGCCCTTTTCATCCTCCAGGTCTATCCCTGTAGGACGTCCGAGTCCATAACCCAGGGCATACCTCGCCAATACATCGATCCCTAACCCGTGTCCCAGGTTATAAAAAAAGACATCACAGGATTGGACCATGGCCTGATATACATCCATACTCCCGTGCCCCCCTTTCTTCCAGCACCTGTAGATACCCCTTCCCAATCTATAGGAGCCCGGGCATTCAAATATTGTATCGCCATTGATGACGCCCTCCTCCAGTCCGGCAGTAGCAGTCACAATCTTATAGATAGACCCCGGGGGATATTGTCCCTGTATAGCCCTATTCTGAAGGGGATGCTGCGGGTAGTTTATAAGAGAGGCCCAGTCATTCTCTGATATTCCCCCGGCAAACAGGTTAGGATCAAATGCGGGTTTGCTTACCATTGATAGTATCTCCCCATTGTTTGGGTCGATAACGACAATTGAACCAACCTTTCCTTCCATGAGTCTCTCTGTTATCATCTGTATTCCAAGATCAATGGTCAGAATGAGGTTATGACCTGCCCTGGGCTTTACCTCTCTTAAGACCTTTAACTCTCTGCCAGAGGCATCTACCTCGATATCTCTACCACCCTTTTTCCCTCTCAGTACATCCTCATATATCTTTTCCAGACTATATTGTCCAATAAAATCGCCTAAATCATGCCCCGAGTCCCCCATCTTTTTTAATTGTTCTCTATTGATCTCACCAAGATAACCGACAATATGTGATGCCAAATCCTTATATTCATAGCTGCGCATTGACTCTACCTTTAACAACACACCCGGCAGATCAACACTATGTTCCATAATAAATGCAACATCCTCTTTGCTGATATCCCCCTTGATCAATATATTTTTAAAGGGGGATGATGATTTTATCTTCTTTTTCAATTCATCCTTATCCAGTCCCAGCCGTGTATTGAGAAGCGAGAATACCTTCTCCGTATCTTTTATATCCTCCGGAATGATATAAAGGTTGAATGAAGGACGGATACTTACAATAGTCCTTTTATTTCTATCCAGGATCTTACCCCGGTAACCGGATAATGATATCATCCTTATCCTGTTATGCTCTGAGAGATTTCTCAATGATTCCCCTCTAACTATCTGAAGATACCAAATACGAAGTAAGAGGATCAAAAAGGAGATTATTATGATGATAGCAAGGGGTATCATTCTTCTCCTTATATTCTCGGTGAATTCCGGATTATATCGTTCTATAACCACTCCGTTTTGCCTCCTTTTTTAATAAGACATATTTGTCCTTAATCCACTTTAAAACCAAAAAGAGGAGAGGGCCTATTATAGAACTATAGAGAGCCTGTAAAAAGAGTGGTCTTAAGGATATCCTCCCCCCGAGTTCCTCCTGAAAAATAGTCTCCGATATGAGAAGAAGGATTAATCCATCAAAGATTGTGGCAATAAAGATAAAAAGAGACTGTGTAATCATATTTTCACTCATGATCTTCTCTCTGACATTCCCGACTATAAATCCTAACAAACCTTTTGATAGTGCATTTACCCCTATAATACCGGCAGAAAGGCTATCTTGTATTAATCCGAAAATAAAACCCGTACTAATCCCCTTCTCTTTCCCCTGTCGCAGCCCCACATATACAGTAACTATTAATATAATATCAGGTTTTACACCACCTATAGATATATATCTTAAGATAGTCGTCTGTATAGTAAATATTAGGATTGTAAAGAAAACAAAGATCAGAATAGGCATAAGTTAGTTCCCGGTAATAACAAATACCTCTTCAAGTTGAGAGAGATTTGCAGCAGGGGTTACCTCCACCTTTTGGAATAATCCATATTTCTCCTTCTGAACAGCACTTACAATACCGATTATCACTCCCTTAGGAAATATCCCTCCGAGCCCGGATGATATTACCTTATCCATGATCTCTACATCTGCGGTGATTGCGAGATACTTCATTTCACAAATATTTTTGTTATTACCGACAACAATGCCACCTGAGCGGGTCCTCTGGACTATTGCGTCGACAGCACTCTTTACATCTGTAATCAACAGGACCTTAGAAAATTTTGGGGTGGACTGTATTATATGGCCGACCAATCCTTCATGGGTAAGCACCGGCATACCCTTTTTAACACCATTTCTTGTCCCCTTATCAATGATTGCCAGATGAGACCATCCGGTGGGATCAAAACCTACAACCTCGGACATGACCATCTTGCCATATCCTTTTTCTTTGAATGCCAGCATATCCTTTAATCTCTTATACCGCAGATTCTGCTCGATATACCTGTTATTCTCCTCCCTAAGCTCATCAATCTCCTTTTTTAGCCTTACATTTTCCTCCTGGATATTGACAAGATATATATACATATTCCAGATATTACTTATCTTGTTAATTGATTTTGTTACAATAGATTGGAAGGGTGATATTACAGAGATAATGACAGACTCGATAATAGCAGAATTCTTATTTCCTCTTACATTAATTGTTATTAAGGTGAAGGCAATAATAAATATCAGGAAGAGTAAGATTACATCCTTCCTTCTTTTGGGCATCCCTTTTATCATATCTAAAAACTCAGGATTATATACTCACCTGTTTTAGAAGTTCGATCTCATCCAGCACCTTCCCTGTTCCAAGGACAACAGCAGACAGGGGATCCTCTGCTAATGTGATAGGCAGCCCTGTCTCTTCCCGCAGAAGGGTATCCAGACCTCTTATCATTGCACCTCCCCCTGCAAGCACAATCCCCTTGTCAACAATATCGGCAGCCAGTTCAGGCGGTGTACGCTCCAGGGCTATCTTAACGGTCTCAACAATAGTATTTATAGTCTCTGCCGTGGATTCCCTGATCTCTTCATCAGAGATTATTAATGTCTTTGGTATGCCTGCAACCAGATCTCTACCCTTAACCTCCATCGTCTTTTTTTCATCAAGCGGATATGCAGAACCTATCTTTATCTTTATCTCTTCAGCGGTTCTTTCTCCAATAAGGAGGTTATACTTACGTTTTATATAGTTGACGACACACTCATCCATCTCATCCCCTGCAATACGAACAGATTTGCTATAAACAATACCTGACATAGATATCACTGCGACCTCTGTTGTACCCCCCCCTATATCGAGTATCATATTGCCGGATGGTTCCTGTATCGGCAACCCTACACCTATAGCGGCTGCCATAGGTTCCTCTATCAGATAGACCTCCCTCGCCCCTGCAGATTCTGCAGAGTCCCTTACTGCCCTCTTTTCCACCTGTGTGATACCGGATGGGACAGCGACTATTATCCTGGGACGGACCAGGGTTTTACGATTGTGCACCTTCTGTATAAAGTATCTTATCATTGCCTCGGTAATCTCAAAATTTGCGATGACACCATCTTTCATAGGACGTATCGCTACTATACTCCCCGGTGTCCTGCCAAGCATCCGTTTTGCATCACTACCTACAGCCAGAACATCCTTGGTCCCATTGTGTACAGCCACTACAGAGGGTTCTCTTAACACAATCCCTTTCCCTTTAACATATGCCAGGGTATTTGCTGTACCCAAATCGATTGCAAGGTCATTAGAAAACAGTCCCCAGAGGGCATTTAAAACCATTATTCACATCTCCTCTATAAAATTAACTAACAACTAATGACTTATAACTCATAACTAGTAACTACTCAGGTTGTTTAGACTATAGTCTGTTAGGACTGCACAAAGAACGAATCAAGGCTCCCAACCGCTCTGAGCTTTGTATGATCTCGCATATTTTTTCCTCACTATTCAGCTAAATACCTATAGACTATCCACCTGAGTAGTTACCATAACTAAATTAAAATGTGAAAATCTGTGTCATAATGTTAGAAGATCAATATTTTAACCATAAAACTCAAACAGATCAATTCCAAAATGGCACAAAAATATATTTGAAGTTATAATAGCAACTGTCTTGTTAAATAGCAACAGAAAATTAAAAAAACTGCGGGAAAGATTGCAAGATAAAAGATAATGTTATATGATGATTGTAGTCTTATAATCTTATAGATTTTCTGAATTCAGGAACCAGAATTCAGGAGTCAGGAGTTTTCTCGTCATCAACTCTTCATGAATAATATTTTGTTGCATAGCGAGAAACCAGATTACCCATAGTTTATTGATATATTCTGGATTCTAAGGTTCATATAAGGAGAAAAAAAATAATGTTAGACCTAATGAGAAAACATGCACAGTCATGGATAATCAAACTGGTATTGTGGACCGTTGTTGCCGCCTTTGTGGGTACGATCTTCTACTCATGGGGTATGGGAGGCAGGGCCAAATCCTCCGGAGGGACTGTTGCAAGGGTCTATAGTGAAGATATAACATACAGCGAATATCAGGAATCATACAAAAACCTCTACAATCTCTATAAGAATATCTATAAAGAGAGATTTAATGATGATCTGGCTAAGAAGATGAATCTGAACAATACTGTCCTGCAAAACCTGATCAACACAAAAATACTTAAGGTATATGCAGAAAAAGAAGGCTTGATAGTAACTGATACTGAACTGGCAGAGAAGATACAAGAGATATTCAGTGTAGATGGAAGGTTTAATAGAGACATATATCTTAATTATCTAAAAAATAAGTTGCGAATAACCCCCCGGGAGTTTGAGGACCGTTTAAGGCAGGATATACTTGTTAATAAAATGGAATACCTATTAAGAAGCGGGGTTAAACTATCCGGAATAGAGATAATAGATGCATACGCGAGACAGGAGGAGAAGGTGAAAATAGATTATATCCTCCTCGCCCCATCTCTGTTCAGGGAAAAGGTAAAGGCCTCAAAAGAGGATATTGAAAAGTATTTTTCTGAAAATAAGGAGGACTTTAAAAAACCCGAAGGGGTAAAGGTAGAATATATATTTGCAGACCAGCGATTATACGAAGGAGAGATAGAGCTGACAGATGAGGATCTTAGAGAATATTACGACGATAATATAACGAATTACGAGACAAAGGATGGAACCAAACCCTTTGATGAAGTGAAAGAAAAAATAGCAGGGATCCTCAAGAGGAAAGAAGGAAAAAAGAAGGCTGAAAGGATGATTTCTAAGGTGCGAAATGAGATTGATTCGGAAAAAGGAGATTTTAGAGAGGTTGCAAAAAGGCATTCACTCAAGGTAGAGACAACCGGTTTCCTTATAAAAGGCCAGGGAAGTGTGAAGGGTATAGGGTTTGCGCCGGAATTTGCATCTACTGCATTCTCTCTTGCTGATAATGAAACAAGTAATATCATGGAGACCCGGCAGGGCTATTTTATACTGAGGCCTATAGAGAAGAGACCGTCCTATATACCGGAACTGGATACAATAAGGGATGAGGCAGAGATGATGTATATTGCAAAAAAGAGCCGGGAGCACACAGAGGAGGAGGCAAAGAGATTAGAGGAAGAGATAAAAGGGGGTAAAAGGCTTGCAGAGATATCTGAAGAGATGGGATTAAAGATAGAGAAGACCGGCTTCTTCAAGAGAAATGATTCAATACCAAATATCGGAAGAGACAAAGGCTTTATAGATGCAGCGTTTGCAATAGACAAAGGGGAAGTGGAAATGGTCAAGATCGGTTATAACTATTACATGATAGAATTGGCGGAGAAAATGGGTATTGATGATGAGAAGTTTAAGGAAGATGAGAAGGAGTTTGCTGATAAGCTCCTAAAAGAGAAACAGACCAGGGTTTTACAGGCATGGTTAGATCAGGCAAGAAAAAAGGGAGATGTATGGATAGATGATAGGGCTATCCAGTAACCTCCCTCTTTATAAGTCGCCGACAGATAGAGCTATTTTTTAAGTGGATCAAGCAGAATCTCCGAATCAAAGTATTAAAAAAAATGAAGCCACGATTACGAAGATCTATTCAAAGTATTGAACGCTTATAAAATAAAATTGGCTCTTCTCCCAATTACTACGGTAGCAATAAGGGATAAATAGGGATTGATAGACATTGTGAATCCTTCTAAAATAGTAAGTTTA
>QIDP01000094.1 GCA_003229375.1 Nitrospirota bacterium | reverse complement strand
GTCCAATTGAGTTTTCCTTGTTCCTTCAACTCTCTTTGAAATCGAAATATAGTTGCTTCTCCAACACCAAGCGCATTTGCGATATCCTTAACTCTTTTATTGCGGTTTTGTAAAGCCTCAAAAGCCAACTCCTTCTTCTCACCTTTTAATGCGTTAGGTCTCCCGCCTTTTCTGCCCCTTGCTCTTGCTGACATGAGTCCTGCCTTTGTTCTTTCTCTTATTCTGTCACGCTCATGTTCTGCGAGTAGAGCAAAAATACCAAAAACCAAACGCCCATTTGGTGTGTTGGTGTCAAATAGTTCTTCTGTAATGCTCTTAAACCCGATTTTTCTCTCCCTTAACTCATCCACAATTTTAAGTAAATCAATAGTTGAACGTCCAAGCCGATCAGATTTCCATACGACAAGGGTATCACCCTCTCTAAGATAATATAGACATTCCGCCAATCCCGGCCGATCCGATTTGGATCCGCTGGCCACATCTCTAAAAATCTTATAACATCCAAATTTTTTTAGACTGTCTTCCTGCAATATTAAGTTTTGCTTGTCGGTGCTGATCCGAATATAGCCAATATATTTTCCCATAACTCCTCCATTGATCTTTTTGAATAATAATTCTATCATAATTCAACGAATTGTAAAGTTTTGATATTTTGTTTTTGTAATGGGTTTTGATAGCAAAAAATAAGGGCTCCCGGCGTGTTAAACCATAAATTTATTTGCTATCACAAACGAACGTTTTTGATAGGATATTATTCTTTGTATATATCAGCGGGTTTTCAGCCGGAAATCTGTCAGCCTTTACCATAGCGCTCACCTCAACTGTATTGTCAGGAAATATTCTGATATGGTGGGTCTTGAGATTCATCCTCATGTGTTACGACATAGCGGGATCACATTTGCTATTATAAAGGCGCTGGTGTTGAAAAGGCCCAGGTACTGGCTGGTCATAAGTCAGTGCAGATGACGTTGAGGTATTACAGGAATAAGGATAAGCTCGAGGATCATGGGACGGATTATATTGAGATATGGATTTCCATAATAATCTTTCCAATTTTTAATACCTATAAATCCCATTTTGGATACCCCAAACACCATTCTACATTAATTCTCTTTATCTATCATTTTGTAACACTTAAAATCGATATCAAATTGGCAATATATCCTTATGTCTGTTTCAGGAGAAATATTCTTGACAAGAAAAACAAAAAGGAGTATTTTTGTAATATTTTTAAGTTGCGGCTATGCCGCGCTATGGCATTTATCCGTTCTCCATGATGGTTGTGTAAATAAGGGGATAGGGAGGTAAGCCCTCTTTATCAAGAGATGATTTTGAGTGAAACAACTAAAAAAGAAAAGGAGGAGGTTATGAAAATTTTCAAAAAAAGATTCCTTATTGCATTGATGGTTCTAGTGTTAAGCTTAGGTGTCCCATCCTATAGCCATGCAGCTTCTTTGCCCAACGTAGATATAGTGAGTAAAAAGGTTGAAGGCGTGGATGAGGCCACAAAGGCCCGTGTTGAAGAGGCATACGGCAAGCTTCCTCTCTATTTTATCCAGAATGCTGGGCAGGTGGATAAGAGGGTTAAGTTTTATGAGAAGGGGAGCGACCATACAACCTTCTTTACCAAGGAGGGGGTCTATCTTTTGTTGGTTAAGAGTGAGGAGTCAAGTGTTAGGAGTCATAGGCCAGCTCCAGAATCCCAAGCCAAAAACCCCCAACCCCGAACTCTAAACACCGAGTTCATAAAGCTTACCCTCCCTGGTGCCAGTAAGGCCACTGAGATAGTTGCTGAAGGGTTGCAGAAAGGCAAAGTCAATTACTTTATCGGCAACAATCCTGAGAAATGGAAGACCAATATCCCTACATACAAGGCTGTAATATATAAGGAGGTCTACAAGGGCATAGACATAAAGTTCTACGGCAATAACCGTCAGCTTGAGTATGACGTCGTTGTAAAACAAGGTGCAGATCTCTCCTTGGTCAGGTTTTCATACGATGGCATAGAGGGGTTAAGGATTACAGATGAAGGGGACCTTGAGATAGCCCTAAAAGAGGGCAAGGTCATCCAGAAAAAACCATATATCTACCAGGAGATATATGGAGAAAGGGTGGAGGTTGACGGGAGGTTTAGGATTCAAGACCCGATACTCGAAACCGAAGACCAAAAACAGTTTGTCTATGGCTTTGTGGTCGCATCTTACGATAAAGGCCACCCCCTCGTCATAGACCCGACTCTTGTCTACTCCACTTACCTGGGAGGAAGCAGTTTTGATAATGGCGAAGGCATCGCTATAGATACATCTGGAAATGCATATATAGCCGGGGATACCGTTTCCACCGACTTCCCCACAGCCTCACCCATCCAGGGAGCAAAAGCGGGATGGTGGGGTGATGCCTTTGTTGCAAAGATTGCTTATTTGGACATCTTAACTCCCACCGTAATATCTGTTACCCCTAACAAAGGGGAAATAGGTTCAACACAGGATGTAACCATAACAGGGACCAACTTTGAGCCAGGGGCAAAGGTCAGCCTGTTAAATGGTGGTCCTTTTTTAGCAGGGGATTATAATACACCAGGCTGGGCAGATAGTGTCTATGTATCAGGCGATTATGCTTATGTGGCTGATGGGGGGGCAGGGCTACAGGTGATAGATATAAGCGATCCTACTAACCCAATACTTGCAGGGTCCTATGATACACCAGATTATGCATTGGGTGTTTATGTATCAGGCGATTATGCATTTGTGGCTGATGGGGATTCAGGGCTTCAGGTGATCAAGATAAACGATCCTGTTATAAATATAACAGTTCTTGACTCAAATACCATTACCGCTACCTTTCCAGCAGGCCTGCCTGAAGGATCATATCATGTGCTGGTTACCAACCCTGGAGGAGAGGAGGGGATATTGCATAATGGGTTTAAAGTGGAAGCAGATGTAACACCGCCAGCGATAACTGATCTCGAGGTTACAGACATAACAAATATCACGGCAGTAGTATCATGGAATACAGATGAATCTTCAGATAGTGTTGTTGAATATGGCATAGCTCCTGGTAATTATACAGATTCTATTTCAGATCCAATGCTGGTTACCTCACACAGCCTAAAGCTGACAGATTTAACCGCAGAGACGACATATTATTTTGTTGTGAAGAGTACTGATTCAAACGGCAACCCTGCTCAAAGCGATGAGCACAATTTTACAAAAGCAATACCTGGCGATTTAGATGGAGATAAAGATGTAGATGACGATGATTACACCATCTTCAGAACAGCTTATGGCTCTTGTAATGGAGATGATAATTTCATATCTGCTGCTGACTTGGATGATGATGGATGTATTACCATCAATGATTATAGAATATTACGTTCACTAATTTCCTAATAAGGAGGATAAGAGATGAATACCAGAAAAAAAGGTAAAAATATCTTAATGATTGCAACTCTATTTATAGCAATGCTTATGATAACTAATAACTCCTATGCGCTAAACAGCCTGTACTTTGATCCTTCAGACCAGGTATTTAATATTGGGGATACAATATATTACAACATAATGGCTGATATCGATGAAGGCGATGCCATAATGGGCTTTGGATTTGATTTGAGCTTTGATAATGGATCAACATTTGTTGCAGGGCCAGGGGGCTCTGGATCCTCACTGACCTTTGATAGTTTTACCCCTAACGGCGTCTTTGCCTATGATTCACGTTTCGATGACGGGGATACAATTAGTGGATGGGTAGGATTCAGTGATCCAGACGTATGGGGCACAGGTATTACCTTAGGGACATTTCAATTTACAGCCTATGCCCTGGGGACAGAAAGAATATTCCTTGGCGCAGATGACCTTGGATTAATCGGGATAGAGGGGCTTGTGCCAGGTCATACAGCTACTATAACCGATAGCTTTATGCCTAACAATCTGACCGCAATAGGATCTGCCGTGCCCGAACCCTCAATCACCTTTCTTGTAGGATCAGGGCTTATCAGTCTGCTTGGTTTCAGGAGGTTGTCTCGGCTGGTTTGAGATAGTTGGGGTTGAGTAGACCGAGGGGGAAGTTCCCTCGGTCTACTCAACCCCAAAATTGGCAACCATCAAAAGCATAGGAGACCATATCCGGGTAGAAGCAACCGTTACCGGTCGCTCCCCCCACAGATCCTAACTATTACCCATAAATATTCCAGAGAAAATATCGGTCCTAACTATTTCATTTTATCAATATTTGCAATAGGAGACCAGGAAAAACCACGGGCTAAACGAAATTTGCACTGCATAGATGAACGGTTTGAAGAATCATAGGTTTCAATCCAGGACATTTCACCGCTGGTATCCTGGAATGCCCCGGATTGAAACCAATATTGGATCTGCACAGTACCAATTGAATTAGCCCGTGGTTTTTCCTGGTCTCCATATGTCAAAAGATTTAAAATCCAATCTTTTTTGGTTTTTCAGGCTGATCTTCCATAGGGCCGAATAATTTATTTATGAAGTTAAAAACAGCTTTGATTTCCTGATCATGCTTTTCATATTCTTTTTCCAGTCTTGCAATTTTTTCTCTAATATCAATATCTGTATTGGCTAATAGTAATACTTTTCGCATTTTTACAAATGCTTTAATGATTTGGATATTAACCATTATTGCTCTATCGCTATTAAGTACGCCGGATAGCATTGCCACACCTTGCTCTGTAAAAACATATGGTCTCCTGCGTAAACCCATCTTATCTTTATTGGAGGTCACAATTTGTGACCTCCAATTGTCTAATTCTTCTTTTGTCAGTTGGAACATAAAATCATCATCGGGAAACCTTAAAATATTACGTTGTACCGCTTGATTAAAAACTTTTGTTTGGACTCCATACAATTCTGCCAGGTGTCTATCCAACATTACCTTTTTCCCTCTGATTAAAAATATTTTTCCTTCAATTATCTTTTGCAAAATTATTTTTGATTCATCTGAAATATTCTTTTTAACCATAATAATTTTCCTATTTGATGATTGGCTTCTGCTATAATTCCTATTATTATAACGAAGGTTGTAAAAAACGGCCTCACAGAATGCCTCAGAATCGATTTTCAGAGGGCAGCCTATACCTTACCCTATACCTTTCGATCCTTTTTTCTCTGTTATCCATATATCATATCTTCTTTGTCTTTTTAGATAAGGCCCCCTGAATTGTTTTTAAAGCATCAACTATATTATCATACTTCTCCTGAATATCATCCTTTTCAGAGGTAACGGTCATTCTCTTTCTATTTAAATCTTCAATCATATTATTATAATCATCCTCATACAGTTCAATCGTGATATACTTTTTCTTGCAGCCAGGACAAAGGTTTTCTCGCTTGACATTGTTGTCGCTGGCCGTTGTTCTGGTCCTTTTCAATTTTTCTTTGCACTTGGGGCATTTCATAATATTATCCCTCCTTTGGATGCTAAATATATCTCTCATATTGCAGCGATCAGGTTGTGCCCGCCTGCCAAACATGATACATTTAGCTGGATCTCCAGTTCTGCAGACATCCATAAATGCTAAATGTATCATTAATCCTCCTTCCTATCAAATCATATATAATCTTTCAAAATTTCTCCCATACTTGCAGGCTTGAAACATATATCTCTTTCAATGCCAAGACCGTATGGCCCCTTATAACTTTCAAGCTCATCCAATGCGAAATAACCCCATTCTTTGTCAAGCCCTATTACATATCCAAAAAACACCCGGTCTTTAGGGTCATATTCAACGCCATACCATGTCCAATGACTGAAAGGATCAAAATATCTAACCACAACGATTTTATCTTCTGTAGGGATATTCTCTGTTTCATAGAATCCAGGTAATTTCTTTTCAAGCTCTTTAGTTAGAAGTTTCATTCGTTTGCCTCCTTATGTTTGTTTTTCCATTAGCCCCTTTTGCCCTAATGCAGACTATATTCCACCTTGTGCTCTAACATATCCCCATTATCCAGTGCAGAGTAATAACCCCCGCAAGGAGTGATTATGATATGATCCAGAACCTCTATCCCCAGAATTTCTCCGCCTTCATTGATCCGCTTCCAGATTTTTTTATCTTCCCTTGAAGGCTGGTTGTCACCTGCCGGATGATTATGTACCGTAATTATTCCATGCGCACTATTGATGATCGCCTTTTTAAAAATCTCACGAGGATGAGCCAGGGAAGCGTTTAGACTCCCCATGTGCACTAGTTCTTTTTCTATCAATTTAAAGTGACAATTAAGATGAAGGACCCAAAAGCATTCACGGTCTGCCTTTGCCTCTTCTCTCATAAGTTCTGCAATACTTTGAGATGTGAGGATTTTTACTCCTTTTGCTTCTTTTACCTGTAACAATCTGATTTTCATGATATTTCCCCTAAAAAGGTTAATTCGCTTGATGATAAAACGCACATCATCATTTTTTATCATCCCCTTGTACTTAAATCCGAAGGGGATGATAAAAAAGTGAATATCCATCAATCCCTAAAGATAAGATGTACTTCAAATTGCTTGACTGAGTGCAGCGATAGAGGAAGGAAGGCGAGGAATTTGAATGACATCACACAATAATGCTTCAGGGGATTGATACAACTGCACAGACCAGAAAACGTCAAATCTTTATTTGACACAAAAAATCTGTATCAGGCGGGGATGGCGATAGTGCACTTAGATGACGGCCGCAACCTTTATCACCTTCCGATTGCATAGGCTACAATAAAACCCTGTATTTATGGGCCACGCAAATAGAAAACGGCAAAGATTTCAAGATCACCCTCCTCACGCAAACAGGCCAGCCCATAATTACAGGACACCTTATTCCTGAGGAGGTTGAAACGGGGATCACCTTTTGCACCACTACCGGTTAAAGCCCCTTATTTGATTGTCTGGCATAGCTTTTGCCGATTATTGCAGGAGATATGACGGGCAATGATATAAGGGGCTTATTCGACACAACAACGGTTCGAGCGGATGACAACGTTTGTGTGTGTCTTTTAGATCGGTTATGGAAAGGCAAGGCTGTCAAGGTCAAAGACGGGGATATTGATACTCCAGAAATGCCTAAACGAAATTAATGCTGAGTTTTTTGATTAATGTCTGTGTAATTTTGACACACTCAATTTCCCTATATTACATGAACCTTCACAGTAGGCCAAAT
>QIDP01000056.1 GCA_003229375.1 Nitrospirota bacterium | reverse complement strand
ACAACAATAACTACTATTATAGGGGGTTTTCATGCATAAGTCAATGTTTTTATTGACTTTTTATCTAATAATTTAAACAGGCTTTATAAGGAAATATATATCTTTTCTTTGATGCTATCAATATAATGGTCAAGAAAAATCTCTTTATTTTTCACCACAAATTTACTATAGTGAACGTTATGTTACAACATAATTTCGGATTTATTTTTTCTATCTTCTCAGCGGTCTCTGCGACCTCTGCGGTGAACTATTAGGGTATGTTAATGAATAAAGGTTGTTTATCAAGTTTTGTTGTCCTTGTCATAGCAGTAATATTCTTTGTATCGCCGGTATCTTATTCATTTCCCCTCACTGATAGAGAAAAGGACTTTAATACGGCAGAGAGATTCTTCCAGCGTTCTGAACATGAGAAGGCACTTACATCATTTGTGAGCTTTATCCGAAATTATCCCCGAAATGATCTCACTGATGATGCAATCTATCGAATAGGGGAGATATATCTATATGGTAAAGATTACAGTACAGCCCTCATGTACTTCCAGATGATTACAGAGGAATTTCCCTACTCTGACCTTCACAGCGAGGTGGATTACAAGATGGGGGTCTCTTATTTCTATCTAAAAGATCATGATAGGGCAATAGAGATATTTAAGAAGATATTACCTTATCTGCATGATCAGAAGAGGAGATCACAGATCCATTTTTTTATAGGACAGAGTTATATAGAAAAGGGGAGATATTTTGAAGCAATAGAAGAGTTTAAGAAGACCATAAGTATATCCGGAGACAAAGATATCATTACACAATCAAGGGAGTCTATTAAGGGGATTGTAATGGAAAAGCTGCTAAAGTCTGAACTTGAGATTTTGACAAGGAGATATTCACATGAATTCCCCGGTGGTTATTCGCTATTTAAGCTTGCATCTATCTACTATTACAGATTAAGGGACTACGAATCTTTCAGAACTACCCTTGAGAGGTTTATAAAGGACTTTCCTATACATGAGAATATAGAGAAGGCGAAGGGAAATTTGGAAGAGTTTCCACCGATCCTCCCTTTCACCAAAACAAAGATTGGTGTTGTTCTGCCTCTTTCAGGGAAGGCTGCGATCCTGGGAGAAAAGGTACTGCAAGGGATTCAGATGGCATTTAACTCCTTAAGTCCTGCTGAGAGAGAGGTATTAGAATTAGCTGTAAGAGACTCAGAAGGTGATCACTTGAAGGCTGCCACAGTTGTCAGAGAACTTGCACAGGATGGCAGCGTTATAGCCATCATCGGACCTGTTTTCAGTATGTCTGTCTCAAGTGTTGCCTCTATCGCAGATGATTTTCATCTGCCTATCTTCTCGCCATCTGCCTCGCAGGAAGGGATACCTGAATTGAGTAAATATCTGTTTAGGAATTCAATAACAAATAGATTACAGGGAAAGACAATAGCAGAATATGCTGTAAATAATCTCAATATGAAGAGATTTGTAACCATATATCCTGATGACAACTATGGAAGATATCTGAAGGATATATTTATCGAAAATATTGCCTTGCTTGGAGGAGAGGTGCTTGCAGAAAAATCTTACAGCGGGAATGATACAGATTTTAAGGAGCAGATTAAAGGTATAGGTGGAATGACTGATGAAGAGATGAAAAAAAATGCGCTGGAAGTGATAGATGAGATCACCACAGAAGAGGAACCTGATAAAGAAAGAATAACACGCCTTAGAGGAAAAGAGGGGCATGATGGGTTATCAATACTCGAGATTGAGGTGGAAGGTGACCCTCTTGTAAATCCAAAGACCATAAAGCCAGGATTGAGGTTAAATTATGATGCGATATTTATTCCTGGATACCATGATAAGGTAGGGTTAATAATACCTGAACTTGCCTTCTATAACATAACAGGAGTCAAGTGTCTGGGGGATAATGGATGGAATTCACCAGACTTGATAAAGATCGGTGGTAAATATATAAATGGCAGTATATTTGTGGATGGATTCTTTGTAAATTCACATCATCCTCTAACAAGAAGGTTTGTCAAGGATTTCAGAGATATCTTCAGGAGGAATCCTGATATATTATCGGCTCAGGCCTATGATGCTGCCCGGATAATCATCACTATCTTTAGAGAGGGGGCAAGGGCACGTGAAGATATCAAAGATGCCCTTTTCATGGTCAAGGACTATCCGGGGGTCTCGGGTAAAACAACGATACTCCCCTCCGGAGATTCTGAAAAATCGCTTTATATACTTACTATAAAGAATAAAAAGATAGTTCAGATAAACTAAGGCTCTGAAAAATAATAACCTTTACAGAGCCTAAGCTGATATCTGAATTCATTTATTTTGCTTTTTCTGTGCCTTTTCAACCCGTATCTTTTTCCCTTTCAGTATAAACTTATCAAGAGACTTTATTACTCTTTCCGCATATTCTTTAGATACCTCCACAAAGGTAAATGAATCCTTAACAGCAATCTTGCCTATCATTTTATAAGGCACCTCTGCCTCAGACACAAGCGTCTTGACAATATCTTTTGCACTAATACCATCTTTTATGCCCGTGGTCATGAAAAGCCTGCTCACAGGAGAATGTTTCCTGCCCTCCTTATTGGCTACTTCAGTAATATCCTCAAACGCTATGCTCAAAGCAGTAGCAAGACCCACCTCGGGCTCGTATGTTTTCAGGATCTTTCTGGCGAGTGGAAGAAATCTTTTATAATTTCCTTCTTCAATGGTCATAGAAATATCTTCAATGATCGCCTTTTGTTTGGCCTTTATTACCTCCTCAGATGTAGGAAGTTTTGCCTGCGAAATTTTAGTTCTTGCATTTTTTTCTATGAGCCTCAGTTGACTGTATTCCTTAGGTGTGATAAATGTAATCGCAATCCCTGACTTTCCTGCCCTACCGGTCCTTCCTATTCTGTGTATGTAACTTTCAGGATTCTGAGGTATACTGTAGTTGATAACATGAGTCACGTCTTTAATATCGAGTCCCCTTGCTGCAACATCAGTAGCTATAAGAATATCCACATCACCATTTTTAAATTTTTTCATCACGGTGTTTCTCTGAGATTGGGTATAGTCCCCGTGTATTGCATCTGTATTATATCCCATTTGCTGAAGTCTTACAGCAACATAATCTACGTCTTTCTTTGTATGACAGAAAACAAGAGACCTGTAAGGGTCTTCTATATCAATTATCTTGGAAAGCGCATTGAGTTTTTCATCCCACCAGACCTCATAAAATATCTGTTTGATCTTTGGAATAACTATATCAGATACATTTACTCTGATTTTAACGGGCTCTCTCATATATTTCTTCGATATCCTTAGCACATCACGACCAATAGTAGCAGAGAATAGCATGGTCTGCCTTTCATCAGGGGTATTTTGTAATATCTCTTTGATATCATCAATAAACCCCATATCAAGCATCTCATCCGCTTCGTCAAGTACTGCCACTCTGATCTTTTTGAGATTAAGAGTACCCCTCTTAATATGATCAATAAGCCTGCCCGGCGTACCTATTACTATATCTACTCCCTTCTTTAACGCCCTTATCTGCCGGTCAATCGCCTGTCCTCCAAATATTGGTACAGAAACAAGTTTCTTATGCTTGCCAATTTTGTCGAATACTTCTGCAACCTGAATCGCAAGTTCCCGTGTAGGCTCAATAACAATTACTTTAGGGGTTTTTCCACTTGTACACATCTGATTAATGGGTATGACAAATGCGGCTGTCTTGCCGGTACCGGTCTGGGCCTGTCCGATGATATCCTTTCCTTCAAGTACATATGGAATCGCTTGCTGCTGTATGGGAGTAGGCTCTTCAAAACCCATCTCATATACTGCCTTTAAAATCTGTCGTGATAAACCAAACTCCTCGAATTTCATTGTTTTTTATCTCCTTTTTGAAAAAAAAAGTCCCTCAGAGACTGTTTGCAAAATCTCTGAGGGGCTTCTCTCAATAGTGCAAAATTTTGCAGATATCCGTGGGATAACTGAACTGATAGAAAATCCTTTTTTAACATGTAGCAATATTAAAGCAAAAATCCGGGAAAAATGCAATCTTTTTTCTGAATTTGTTCCAAATTTATCTTTTTCGGGAAGTTATTTTTTGACCGGGGCCTAAGTTCCCCCCATATCTCTCCTGAAAAAGTCTGTGGTAGTAATCTCCTGAGGAGGAGAATACCCGGTGGGTTCTGTCCCTTCAACAAAGCATTCGAATATGGCCCCTTTGGTATCTGATGTTGCAAGGACACCTGTCTTCGGATCTATCTTTGAAAAGACGATAGTTGGTGGGATATAAAAATCACTGATATGGGTATTCTTTAGTATCTCCTTCATAAATTGAAGCCATATGGGGCTGGCTACCCTTGACCCTGTTTCATTCTTCCCCAGCGGTATATCTTGATCCATCCCTACCCATACACCTGCTACCAGGTCCGGTGTATATCCTATAAACCATGCATCAACAAAATTATTTGTCGTCCCGGTCTTACCTGCAACAGGTCTATTTAAGGATCTCACTCCCCTTCCGGTTCCGTGCTTGACTACCCCCTCAAGCAGGTTTGTGGTTATATATGCAACCTCTTCAGATATGACACTCTCTGTAACAGATTCATTCTCCTCAAGTATATTTCCCGCACGGTCTATTATAACCTTCACTGACATGGGCTCTGCCCTGATACCCTTGTTGGCAAAGATACCGTAAGCTGAGGTAAGTTCCAGAAGGTTAACACTCGAGGAGCCTAATGCCATAGAGAGATCAGGATTTAGGGGACTCTTTATCCCTAATCTTTTCGCATAGTCAACTACTTCATTTACACCTATATCCTGAAGGAGTTTGATTGTAGTGATATTCCTCGAATGTATCAGTGCGGTTCTGAGGGTAGTAGGGCCATAAAACTTTTCCTCAAAATTTACAGGCTTCCATAGTTCATCTTTGTCTATTTCTTTTTTATATATGATTGGAGAGTCTATTATCTTGTCAATTGTGGTGTATCCTTTCTCAATAGCCTCGGAATATATTATAGGTTTAAAGGCAGAACCTGCCTGTCTGACGGCCTGGATCGCCCTATTAAATTGACTTATGGAGAAATCATACCCACCTACCATGGCCTTGATATACCCTGTCCTTGGATCAAGACAGACTACAGCCCCCTGAACCAAAGGTTCTTGCTCCAGCGCCAGTCTTATATGCTGCCGGGACAATCCTGATGTATCAAAATCTATCTCTTCATCTAATTCAAGTACCCTTACCTCAATGATATCCCATAGATTCAATGCATCAGATGGGCTCTTTATGCTATCATATCTCTTCCCGTCTATTGATGGATCAGGACTTCTAGCCCATGCCATATCCTTTATATCTATTATACCCTTTCTTGTCCCAAGACTGACCACTGCATTATCAGGGTTTAATTTGATAACAACCCCTCTTCTGATATCACCTACCTTTAAAGATTCATCCTCATTTTTGAAAGGATTTATACCCTCTACACCCTTCCAATCTATCTTTCCTTTGTTCTCTATGTTTACATTACCTATTGCCCCCCTATAACCGTATCGTTTATCTGCACGTCTCAACCCATCTTTGAGGGCCTTTTGGGCTGCTCTTTGAAATTCCATATTGAGTGTGGTATAGACCTTTAACCCACCATGATACAGCATGGTACTGCCAAACCTATTTTCTAAATACTGTCGTATATATTCGACAAAATAGGGGGCTTCATTCTTTCTTCTTACTCTCTTCTTGAACTGCGGTTCTGTTTCAAGGGCATTCCTCTCCTCCTCAATGGTAATATATCCCTCTTCTGCCATTCTTCTGATGGAATGTCTTAATCTACGCAGTGTCCGATCGAGTGCAAAATATGGAGAGTAGACACTCGGGGCTCTGGGAAGTCCTGCTATCAATGCCGATTCAGCTATGTTTAGCTCCTCAACATGTTTACCAAAGTAGGTCTGTGCAGCCGCCTCTACACCATACGCACCGTGTCCATAGTAGATATGATTCAGATAAAGCTCTAATATCTCCTCCTTAGAAAACTCCTTCTCGATCCTATATGCAAGTATCGCCTCCCTGACCTTCCTGGATAGCGCCCTTTCCGGTGTAAGAAACATCATCTTGACAATCTGTTGAGTAATGGTACTACCCCCTTCAACAACCTTACCTGCCTTGATATTTATCAGAAAGGCACGTAATAGACCGCTAAAATCCAGGCCGCTATGTTTGAAAAAGTTGGCATCTTCAACCGCTATTGTAGCATCCTTCAGATATGATGGGATTCGGGAAAGTGGTACAAGTATCCTTTTTTCTACATAGAATTCTGCAATCAATTCATCTGTGTCAGAGTATATCCTGGTTATCAAACTGGGCTTATAACTCTTCAGTGTCTTTATATCAGGAAGATTACGTGAGAACTTATAATATATCCCTATCCCGGCAATGATAGCGATAGGGATCATAATGAGGGAAAAGAAAAATATTATCTTTAAAAAGATCTTTAAAAATCGCATTATACTATGTCTCCCATAAATGTAACTTCGTAACTTCAAACTGATTTCAGTGAGTTATTCTTTTAAAGAATGCCTAAAGTGATCTAAAGTGCCTAAAGTTAAGGAATTGAAATTTTAATATAAAAAATAATTCAATAACTTTAGACACTTCAAACTTTAGGCACTTCAATAGCAATCGCCTGTATGTCCTTCCATACATCCCTCTTCTCTGCAGGATTCCGTAGAAGATAGGCAGGGTGATATGTGGGCATCAGTTTTATATTATGATATGAGTAAAACCTTCCCCTTAGTTCTGATATCTTCTTATCGGTTCTAAGGAGTGCCCGGGCAGCAAATGTCCCTAAGGCACAAATGATCTTTGGTTTGATAACCTGAATCTGCTCGACCAGAAAAGGTTCACAGGCATAGATCTCATCAGGTTCCGGATTCCTATTCTGCGGGGGACGGCACTTAATTATGTTTGTTATATAGACATCTTCCCTTTTCAGATTTATGGCCTCTATGATCCTCGTCAGAAGCTCTCCTGCCTTCCCGACAAAGGGCCTCCCCTGAATATCCTCATCCCTCCCGGGCGCCTCACCGACAAATAGCAGATCAGCATCCTCTTTTCCAGCACCTAAAACAATATTCGTCCTTCCTGTATAAAGACGGCACCTTTGGCATCCGGCTATCCTTTTTCTGATATCCTCCATCGTCATTGCGATCTCGTTAGAGAAAGGGATATCTATAACACCTAAACTCCTCTGATATTCAAGGTAGCCTTTAAGATCATGTATTGCGTCTTTGATATCTTTTTTTAGGTTCAACAGCAATTATCCTATCTATAATTATATCTGCAAGTCTCTTCTTTGACATTAAAGGGAGGTGATCTACCTTCCCTTCATTATCAATGATAGATACCTTGTTGAAATCACTTCTGAATCCTATATCAGGATTACTTATATCATTAACGACTATAAGATCGAGCCTTTTATTTTTGAGTTTCTTCTCTGCCTTTACAATAATATCATCTGTCTCTGCTGCAAATCCTACGATAATCTTATCCTCTTTACGGAGGCCTATCTTAGCGAGTATATCAGGTGTTCTCTTAAGCTCTAATACAATATCCTTATTCGTTTTTTTTATCTTTTTTTTAGAGAATCTCTTCGGTTCGAAATCACTAACAGCCGCAGACATAATAACTGTATCTGATCTGTCTATATGGCTAAGTACGGCCTTCTCCATCTCCCTTGCCCTTTTGACAGGGATAAAGGTTACATCATTTGGGATAGGGAGAGAGCCAGGACCGCTGATTAATATTACCTCTGCCCCACGTCTCCTGGCTGTATCTGCCAGGGCATAACCCATCTTGCCGGATGATGGATTAGATAAATATCTTGCAGGATCTAAGGGCTCCTGGGTAGGTCCGGCAGTGATCAGTATTGTTCTATTAGAGAGGTCATTCTTTTTGTCCCCCTGTTGTTCTCCTCTTTCGCCTGTAGAAATATTATCGGACATGGGCAAAAGTTCAATCACCTTTTCGATAATCGAATCAACATCAGCCAGCCTTCCCTTACCCTCATCACCGCAGGCCAGTTCTCCATACACAGGTTCAATAATCTCTATATTGCGGTTGTGAAGTCTTTTGATATTTTCCTGAACAACGATATTATGATACATCTTCTCATTCATGGATGGGGCTATAAGTACAGGACACGTTACCGATAGGAAGAGAGTTGATAAAAGATCATCAGCAATACCATTGGCAAACTTTCCTATAATATTTGCTGTGGCTGGCGCTACAAGAAGGATATCACCCCTTTCAGCAAGGGATATGTGCTCCATCCCCTTCCCAGCCATATTCCCTTTAAACATATCAGAATATACAGGATTTTTTGACAGGACCTGAAAGGTAAGAGGCGTCACAAACTCCCGGGCATGCCTTGTCATAACTACTGTTACGCCTGCCCCGTCTCTTGTAAGATGCCTCAGTATATCAACGGCTTTATAGACAGCAATTCCACCGGTGATCCCCAGAATTATCTCTTTTCCCTCTAATGGTTTCATGGTAAACTCTGTTTTTCAAGGTATTCCTTTTTACCCAGGAGAAAAAGTAAATCTTCTTTATCTTTTGGCCTTACCCCTTTTTTTGTCTCTATAAGTGTAGAAAGCCCACACAGGGAAATTTTTACCCCTTCGAGTTCAACTTCTTCTATATCTTTAATAGCTACTTCAAAAGAAATCTCACCTATTTTACCTATAAGGTCAATTACTATCTCTTCCGATTCAGGGGCAAATCTGACAATAGCATATCTGGTTATGTCATCATCATGAATCTCAAAGACTTCATCAGAACCTAAAAGCTCATGGAGTGCCTTCTTCAACTTCTTTATATTTTCTGGAGAAGGTTCTATAAGGAGGTCAATATCGTGGGTAGTCCTGAAGTATCCGTGAAGGATAACAGCAAACCCTCCAATCACTACATATCTTACCATCGCCCTGTTAAGTGCATCACATAACTTAACCAGTTCTTTTAGTAGTTCCACTATTTATCCACCACTTCCTTTCCCATTGTTCAGCCTCTTCGAAGGTTTTAAATCTATACACCCCCGGGGGAAAGGGAACTCTAATTTTAAATCTGAGTGCTTTCTTAAAATAAGCTTCATCTGGTGTAAATTGCCAGCTTATACCTTTCCCCTCCCTCTCAAGTCTATCCAAATCTTCAAAATTTTTAAATTTCAATATGGCCATTACATACCTCCTACTAAGGAAAGAATGTTTTTAGCAGTAGCAACCCGACATCTCTCAGCAATAATAATCGATCTCAACTCATCTGCTGCCTTATCAATATCTGCATTTATTATAACGTAGTCGTAATCTTTATAATGTAATATCTCCTCTTTTGCCCTATTCAATCTCTTCTGAATCTCTTTCTCTGAGTCAGACCCTCTCCCCTTCAGTCTATCCTCCAATATCTCAATAGAAGGTGGAAGTATAAATATACAAATCGCATCCTTATATGCCTTTCTTATCTTTTCAGCGCCCTGTATGTCTATATCGAGTATCAGATCTAACCCTCTATCCTGTATTATCTTAAGATTCTCTACAGATGTACCATAGAGATTACCATGTACCTCTGCCCATTCGATAAATTCACCCCTCTTTATCTTCTCCTGAAACTCCTCTTGCCTGATAAAATGATAATCCACCCCATTTCTCTCATCCGGTCGCGGGGATCTGGTTGTGTGTGAGACAGAGGCCTTAATATCTCCTAGCTTCTCGATTACCTTTTTAAACAGGGATGTCTTTCCTGCCCCGGATGGAGCAGATATGATGAAAAGCAAACCATTCCTCTTCATATTCATGTAGACTTCTTAGCAGATTTCTCCAGATTATCAGAACTGTAATACCTCTGTGCCAGGGTATCAGGCTGTACAGATGAAAGGATAATATGATCGCTATCTGTCACAAGTATTGACCTTACCGGTCTGCCATGAGTAGCATCTAAGAGCTTCCCCTTATCCCTTGCCTCATTTCTCAATCTCTTTATCGGTGCCGATCCCGGAGCGAGTATAGCTACTACCCTGGATAAGACCACAACATTTTTAAATCCTATATCTAACAATTTGTCATTCATAATTAAAGTAGTGCCTATTCCACATTCTGAACCTGCTCACGAATCTTTTCCAGTTCACTCTTTACCTCTATAACGGCCTGTGAACTGGGGTAATCGTTTGTCTTGTTGCCAATGGTATTTATCTCCCGATTCATCTCCTGAAGGATAAAATCCAGTTTCCTCCCGATTGCTCCATCAGTCTCTGTTAACCGGACAAACTGTTCTATATGACTCTCTATTCTCACCATCTCCTCTGTTACATCACACCGTTCTGCTAATATGGCTACCTCCTGCGAGATGCTTACTGGATCCGATTCGATCCCATCCAACAGTGAATCTATCCTTGCTTTCAATTTCTTTACATACTCTTTCAGGATAACAGGTTCGCGATCTTTTACCTTAACAATACTCTCCTTAATCGATCCTAACCTGAGGAGCATATCATCGAGTAATACCTTTCCCTCCTCCTCCCTCATTGCCTTAAGCGATTCTATCGCACTATTTAATGCCTTATCTAATATATTCGAATATAATTCGATATCCTCCTCGGGCTCTTCAAATATTATTACATCTTTTAACCGCATAATAGAATTTATATCGGTCTCTCCACCAATGTTGAGTTCAGACTTCAGATCCTCCACCGCCTCGATATATCTCTTCGCAAGATTCATATCTATCTTTACATTAAGACCATCGCTCCCTATCCTGTCAAATTTTATAGATATATCAAAATAGCCTCTCGAGAAGTTCTCCTTTATCTTTCTCTTTACCTGATACTCAAATTGACTTAATCTCCTGGAAAACCTGGAAGATATATCAAGATATCTGTGATTTACAGAGCGTACTTCAACTATACATCTGTTATCATGTTCCACCTTCTCTGACTGACCGTACCCTGTCATGCTTCTTATCATTGTTTTATACCCTCCTGTAACTTAAAACTGATTTCATGAGTTATTCTTTTTAAGAGTGTCTAAAGTGAACTAAAGTGCCTAAAGTTAAAGAATTTGAAATTTTAATATAAAAAATAATTCAATAACTTTAGGCACTTCAAACTTTAGGCACTTTGGGCACTTTAATCAGTAATTGAATAAATATCTTTCTGAATTCAGTTTGAACTTACACCATCCTTTATTGGATGCCCCTCTTCGACCAATAACCCCTTTCTATCTTTAAAAAGAAATTCTATGGTCTTCTCTACCTCTTCCATATCTGCAATCGTGTTCTTGCAAGGCCCCTCAGGACGGTAGTTTGTTATCCCGATAACAGAGATAAAGCTCACATCCTCAATCCCGCTTACCAACTCCCTCTCACAGGCAACAGCAAGTATGACAGATGGTCTAAGTCTGCTGATTATCTTTCGGGCAAGGTTGCCACCTGTAACAATATTTATCGTAAGTTTGTAGCGTTCTCTAAGCGATTTAAATTGGGTAATAATACACTTACCACAATCTTTGCAGTTATCTATATCCTCAACTATCCTTTGCTTGCATCTGGCATT
>QIDP01000154.1 GCA_003229375.1 Nitrospirota bacterium | reverse complement strand
TATAGGGGTCTTACAGTTCTGAAGACAAAAAATGCAATGTTTCTGCGGGGTTACAGGCAGCAGGAGACTTTATCTCTTAAACTCCTGTTAATGTTTCTACAGGTTTAAAAAGCAATTTTCTATCAGCGCTTATGCCACATAATATTGTTGAGATGAGAAATATAAATGCAAGAGATGAGTCTATTGAAAGATTAAAAGAATGTGTATTGAAATTCTTGAAAGCCGAAAATCTTACAATCATTCTCTTTGGCTCAAGGGCGAGAAAAACAGAGACTACATTCTCGGATATAGATATAGGAGTTATTCCAAAAGGAGAGTTTGACAGGAGGGAAATAACCCTTCTAAGGGAGTATGTAGAAAATTTAAACATCCCTTATAAAGTGGATATTGTGGACTTTTCATCTGTTTCAGAGGATTTTAAAAAAGAAGCTATGAAAAAAGCTGAGATATGGAAAGATTAAAACTAAGGTATAATGATGCTATCAGGGCATTAGCTACTTTAAAGGATATATTGAATGAGTCCTTTTCTATTGAGAATGACGGTTCTCTAATATAAGGAATATCTAATACCTCTTTTTTGGCATATTGGCATATAGTCTATGGTATAATCACCTTATGAAAAGAATACTCCTTGCCCATGGTGGAGGAGGAGAGGAGACAAGGAATCTCATAAATGAGGTCTTTCAAAAACACCTTTCAAATCCTGTCCTCGACTCCCTTGAAGACTCTGCTATAGTTTCTATGTCTACAGAGAAAATAGCCTTTACCACAGATTCATTCACTGTCTTTCCACCCTTTTTCAATGGTGGTGATATAGGAAAACTTGCAGTAGCAGGGACTGTAAATGACCTCTCTGTAATGGGGGCAAGACCCGGATATCTTTCAGCAGGCTTTATCATAGAAGAGGGATTTCCTTATGACGATTTAGAGAAGATAGTAAAGAGTATGAAACAAGAGGCAACGCTTTCAGATGTTATGATCATTACCGGGGACACAAAGGTTATGCCAAGGGGCCATCTGAATGGTATTCTGATTAATACATCAGGTATAGGAGAAGTGGTGTATGAAGGATTATCTGCTTCAAACCTTGCAAAGGGTGATAGAATAATTATTTCCGGGACTATTGGAGACCATGGCGCATGTATCCTTGCTGTTAGAGAGGGTATTGACTTTGAACTGGGGATAGGAAGTGATTGTCAGGCATTGTGGAAACTTATTGAAAAGATTCTTAATACAGGCGCTGACTTACATGCGATGAGGGATCCCACAAGAGGTGGCCTTGCCGGTGTCCTTACAGAGTGGTCAGATCAATCAGATGTGGAGATAGAGATCCTGGAACAGGAAATACCTGTAAAGGATGCTGTAAAGGGAACCTGTGAGCTCCTTGGACTGGAACCTGCTCATCTTGCCTCAGAAGGGAGGGTGGTGATTGCTGTTCGGGAAAAGGATGCAGATAAGGTCATTGAGGTATTACAAACTCATCCGTCCGGTAAAGAGGCACGGATAATAGGGAGTGTCATAGCATCCGGAGAGGGGAGGGTAATACTCAAGAGTTCTTACAATACAAGAAGGATTATGGAACCACCGTCCGGAGAACTACTTCCAAGGATATGTTAGTGTCTGAACCAAAACTACCCATGAAAATTTTGTAATCCTCATGTATTTTAATACACTCCGGTTACAAAATTTTCATGCGCCTTGTACCTGGGCAGTTTTGGTTCAGACACAAGTTTTCGGTCAGGCACTAGTTATGGATGGGGCGCATATAAATGGTTCGGCTCAAGTTACACCTTAAGGGGGTAGTCCAGGGCATGGGATTCAGGCCCTTTGTCTACAGGGCTGCAAAGGGGCTTGGGCTTAAAGGTTATGTTATAAATGATACTGCAGGGGTTGTTGTAGAAATTGAGGGACCGCAAGATAATATAGACAGGTTTCTCCTGATACTTAAGCATGAAAAGCCCTCCTTAGCAAATATATACTACCAGGAAGCCAGGTACCAAGAACCTGTTGGATATGATGACTTTGAGATAAGACCGAGTACCGGATCTGAACGTAATGAGGTGGTCTTATTACCTGATATAGCCACATGTAAGGAATGTCTGGAAGAGCTTACAGCTCATAGTGACAGACGATTCCTCTATCCATTCATTAATTGTACAAACTGTGGTCCCAGATTTACAATAATAGAACGGCTCCCCTATGACAGATCAAATACTAGCATGAAGGGCTTTCAGATGTGTCCTGCATGTCAGAAAGAACATAATAACCCATCTGACAGACGATTTCATGCCCAACCCAATGCCTGCCCTGTCTGTGGTCCGAATATCTCGCTGCTTAAAGATGATGGAACCACTATAACAGAAGGGCAGGGCGTTATTGAGGCCCTTTTTGAAAAGATAAAGGATGGTAAGATTGTGGCTATAAAGGGGATAGGTGGATTTCACCTTGTCTGTGATGCCACAAATGATTCTACGGTAGCATTACTAAGAAAACGAAAAAGAAGACCGGATAAGCCTTTTGCTGTTATGTTCAGGGATATGGAGCAAGTGAAAGAATATGCTGAGCCTACAGTACTGGAGGAATCACTTCTTCTTTTACATTCAAGACCAATTGTGCTTGTAAAGAAGAAAGACGGCCTTTTAGATACTGTGTCACCTCACTTAAAGAGTGTGGGTGTATTCCTGCCCTATTCTCCGCTTCATTATATCATTCTTAAAGGACTTGATTTCCCGGTAGTAGCGACCTCTGGAAATCTCTCTGAAGAGCCAATTATTAAGGAAAACGATGAGGCGCTAAAAAGGCTGTCTCCAATAAGCCATTTTATTCTTCTTCATAACAGGCCTATCCACAGACGATGTGATGATTCAGTAGTTAAGGTTGTCGGAGGATATCCTCAGATAATAAGGCGCTCAAGGGGATATGCGCCTCTTCCTGTCATGCTTCCCTTCAGACTCAAAAGAAGGGTCCTTGCAGTAGGAGGACATCAAAAAAATACATTTGCAATCGGTTTTGAAGACAGGATAATAGTGAGCCAGCATATCAGTGATATGGAGACAATAGAGAGTATGAGCTACTTTGAAGAGGCAATTGATGACCTGAGTTCCATTTATAAATTTGAGCCTGATGTTATAATACACGACCTTCATCCGGGTTATGAGACAACAAGATGGGCCATTAAACAGAAGGGAATAGAAAAGATAGCCATTCAACATCACTATGCCCATATCCTTTCGTGTATGGCTGAAAACGGTCTTAATGAAAAGGTGATTGGAGTTGCATGGGATGGAACAGGTTATGGAGAAGATGGGACACTCTGGGGTGGAGAATTTCTTACCTGTGATATTAACAGTTATGAAAGGGTGTTTCATTTCAAGCCTTTCAGGCTTATTGGAGGAGAAAAGGCAGTGAGAGAACCAAGGAGGATCGCCCTTTCAATACTCTTTGAACTATTTAATGACAAAGTCATGGATATGGATATACCACCTGTCAGGGGCTTTAAAGAAAAGGAATTGTCCCTGTTGCGGATGGCATGGCACAAGGGAATCAACTCCCCTTTGAGTTCTTCTGCAGGAAGACTCTTTGATGCACTTGCATCATTCCTTGGAATATTACAGGTCTGTACTTACGAAGCTCAGGCAGCCATGATGATAGAAGACCTATTTGATCCTGCTGTGAAGGATTTTTACTCTTATAACATTAAAGACGGAGAGATAGATTGGGTACCTGCCTTTCATGACCTGGTCCTGGACAGTGACAAGGCCAAGGCACCAACAAGGTTTATAAATACCCTGTCAAGAATCATCCTTGAAGTTGTAAGTCTGATTGGAGAAAAAAGGGTCTGTCTTTCCGGAGGGGTCTTTCAAAATTCTCCTTTATGTGGCATAATAACAGAAAAACTTCAGAAAGAGGGTTTCCTGGTGTATACCCAAAAATTAGTTCCTGCAAATGATGGAGGTATCTCTTTAGGACAGGCGTTTTTCGGAGGGATGTCTTAGATGTGTCTTGCTGTTCCTTCAAAAATAATTAAGATTGCCGACAACCTTATGGCCACTGTTGATGTAATGGGAGTAAGGCGTGAGGTAAATCTGATGCTGCTCCCTGAAGAGGTGAAGATAGGAGATTTTGTCCTCGTTCATGCCGGCTTTGCGATTAAGAGGGTTCAGGAGGAGATTGCCCGTGACTCACTCAAGTTTCTTAATGAGATATCAAACAGACTGGAAAACGAGGATACACAAGTCTGAATCTCTATAGGGTCAAAAAAATAAGACTATGGCTGAGCAGGCGATATTAAAAAATCCTCTGCGGTCTCTGCGAGCTCTGCGTGAAATAAAAGGATGCTAAAGCTGCCCGCCTAACAGTTTTGGTTTATTCATATTACCCCCTTTCGTAATACGCATATTTACACCTTTTTTATCCCGTTATTAATAATAAAAAAATATTCACCTAACTCTGGAAATATGGTATATTATGCGAACAAAAAAGGATATAAGTTGATTTCGTATCCCATAATGTCGTAATATACTACGACTATTGGAGTGACCTGTTCATAGGTTTAGTTATCATAAAGTATATATCAATCGCCGACTGGGAATATGCCAGCGATTTTTCCTTGAGCTTTACACCTGCCATGCTTTGTGCCCCAGCAGGTTAGGCGCGTGTTAGTTGGTTCAAATAAAGGAGGTGATTACCATATTTGTATTCTGTTTTTTCTAATCAAAAACTGTCGATTTAAAGAAGAAAGCGGATCTATATAGGTAAATAAATGATTCATCACGTATTTGCTTTCCAAAAGAAAAGGAGATTTATTTATGTCGAAAGATAAAGAGAAAAGACAAAACGAGATTAACGCCCGAGAGGAGATCAATGCAGACGAGTATGGTGACATCTTTCCCGGGCGCATTAGATTTCCGAGGCACACTCCTTGTACGTTAGCTCTGAGCGTTAGTGGTTTGTATGAATGGAATTGGTGGATTATGCGGCCCATCCCAATTCATCCACGGATACCCAAAACAAGCCCCATCCCTCGTTCTCCTGGACTTTTACCGTACGAATCATTAGAAGGCGGGGAAGATTATGATGTCGGGGAAACGACTACAGCGAATGAGACAGAAGCTTTCTCTCCTATCCTTCCCTGGTATTTTAAAAGGGAAGAGCTGCGCTTAGATGTTGATGGTCGCTATCCTCAAATGACTGCGAGTGGAACAATGTTTTCCGGGTTGAGCATCCGCGTACATTGGATAGCCTCATTAGCTAAAGTTGGGAAGAATAAATGGTCTGGCGATATTTGGTACAAGCATGGGAGCACTGTCAATTTGCCATACACTAAAGTCAAGATCACAGCGACTCCTAGCTTTTTTGGAAACCAGCGTAAGGTTACTGTGGTCTTTTCCGGAGGCAAAGGAATGTCACGAATGATCACTTACAAATATAAATCGAGATACTTTCACCCTGTTGAATTTGAATTTGACAGAGTAGGGGGTGCTCCTTGCGTGACCTCAGTAGAAACTACGGCCCACCCAAATCACCCGGCAGGTATGGCAAGCGAAACGCTCACGATAGAGAATGTCTATTGTCGGGCGGGTTTCAATGTAAGCAAAGCAGGCGGTGACGATACAATCCCGCTTAGTGAGGCCGGGGCAAATGCCAGATGGAGCGACATGGAAATGCATGATGCCATGCAAATCTATTGGTCTAAGTTTGCAGATAAAGCACAGTGGTCCATGTGGGTGCTGTTTGCCTCCTTACACGATAGCGGTACCAGTCTGGGAGGCATTATGTTTGATGATATTGGGCCAAATCACCGGCAGGGCACTGCCATTTTTGGCGATGCATTCATTGCCAACGCCCCAAGCGGAGATGCTGCTCCCGATGCTTGGGTACGCAGGATGCGTTTCTGGACAGCCTGTCACGAAATGGGGCACGCCTTCAACCTGGCGCACTCCTGGCAGAAAGAATTGGGGACTCCCTGGATTACATTACAGAATGAAAACGAAGCTCGTTCATTTATGAACTACCCTTACAATGTTTCCGGTGGTCAATCAGCATTCTTCGCGGATTTCGAGTATCGGTTCAGCGATTCAGAACTGTTGTTCATGCGTCATGCGCCATCACAGTTCGTGCAAATGGGTAATGCAGACTGGTTCGATCATCATGGCTTCCAACAGGCGAATGTATCTGCTGATCCCGGGTACAAACTGGAAATCCGCGTCAACCGCAAGAAACCCATATTCGAGTTTCTTGAGCCAGTTGTCGTGGAGTTGAAACTCACAAACATCTCTTCAGAACCCCTATTGTTCGACCCGGCGTTACTTTCGTCAGGTCAGGACATAACCGTCATTTTGAGGAAGGAAGGCAGGCCTGCAAGACAATGGGCACCATTCGCTAAGTACTGTAGTGCTTCAAGCATAACTGTTATCGAATCAAAAAAGTCGATCTATCACCCTCTTTTCGTGTCGGCTGGCGTGAACGGCTGGGATATAGCCGAGCCAGGCATTTACCTGATTCAAGTCGCTATCAAGAATGATGAAGAATACATTATCTCCAATCCTCTGACGATTAGGGTTGCGCCACCGCATGGATATGACGAGGAATTTATTGCACAAGACCTATTCAGCGAAGATGTCGGTAGGGTCCTCGCATTGAATGGTAGTCGTTTTCTTGACACAGCTAACAATGCACTCAGCGAAGTAGTGGAGCGCCTGCCTAAAAGCAGGGTTGCATATCACGCAAGAATGGCTCTTGGTAATCCATTGTCCCGCGATTACAAGCTGTTAACTCTGGATAAGGGAAAAGGGCTTAAAATCTTCAAAAAGGACGTAAAAGGAGCCACTAAAGAACTTGATGCCGCCCTAATCGAAAACATCTCTGACTCAACTGAAACTCTTGGGCATATCAACTACAAGAACATCGTTGACAGCTATTGTGAGTTCTTGAGCGGTGAGGGATTAGATGATGTCGCAGCCAAGTGTCAAGGGGAAATGCACAAGGAATTCACGACACGTCAGGTCCTTCAAAGCGTATTGCAGCAGATCCTTGACACTCAGAAGAGCTATGGGTCAAAGAGTTAAACAATAATGTGCCTGCGGTTCAGCTAATAAAGAAAACTGAGGCGGTCTTTTTAATCAGACCGCCTCAGTCTCGATTGTAAGATGTTAAAATGAAAGGCTCATTTAAACATGGCGCTGGTTACCATTGATTTACAAGAAGGCTTTGCAAATGACACTGTTGTGATTCGTCTAAATGCTCAAGAAGTCTTTAGGCGCGAGAATGTTACTACGCGACTTCAAATCGGGCTGGCAGACCGCATAGAGATACAAACCCGGGAACGTTCCTCTGAGGTGGAGATAGAACTGCCAATCAAAAAATTGGTAGTCACAAAAGAGATAGCTTGCGAAAAAGATATATTTTTGGGCGTAACTTTCCATGCTGGTGGCAAGCTTACTCTCCGAGAGCAACTTTGTGAATTTTGGTATGCTTAACAACGTACGTACAATATTCGTATAAGATTTTACATTGAAAAGGATAATCTTTCGTAATATCAATAGAAAAGAAAGAGCAAATGTATAAAAAATGGGAGTAATTTCAGTAAGGTAGATCAAAGATGGCCCGAAGATGGGATGCGAAAAATGGTGTACATGCATAATTTGAAAAATATGGTATACTTATAAATATGAAAATATTGCGAAACAAAACCAAGCTAATCAAAATGTCAAAAACTGACGATTCTTTTGTCGCTGCATCTCCACAAACATGTATTGCTTTTATGTGGGAACTCACGGCTGAACTGTGGTCATTGAGAGGATCTCCATATGTTGAACGAAGATTACAAAGAAATGTTGCAAATCTTATTAAACAATAAGGTAAAATTTCTTGTTGTTGCATATGCGATGGGGGCGTAAGGTTATCCGCGTGCAACTGGAGATTTTGATATATGGGTTGAGTCGTCGTCAGATAATTCAAAAAAGGTACACAATTCTGTTGCTGAATTTGGTGCCCTACTTGAACAAATAAGTCCAGAAACCTTTACTGAAAAAGGGATTATTTTCCAAATTGGTGTAGCTCCGAGACGAATAGACATATTAATACCAATTCTTCCAAAAAATAATTACGGTTTTTAGGGGTTGCTATCCAAAACTTATGCACGCGTGATTGGGCTATAGTTTAGGGAATTATTTTGTAACTACTCAGGTTGTTTAGACTGTAGTCTGTTAGGACTGTGCAAAGAACGAATCAAGGATCCCAATACCTTTTCAGACTCTACAAGTTTTAACTCACAGCCTGTAAAATTGTTTTCATGCAAGTATTCTAAACGCTTCGACAGGCCGAATTGATAATGTGTATGATCTCGCATATTTCTTCCTCACTATTCCCTATAGACTATCCACCTGAGTAGTTACAAGATTTATATGTTATTTAAAATTGACCGTTCATCATAGCTCGGGCCAACGCTGCTTCACATGTCCCAGGGCCTCGTGGACATCAAGTTCCCGGGTTGTATTACCTGTCCGGAGAAAGTACCTTTGTGTCGTCTTATCATTGACGTATACAGGCCGTGGAGATCCCTCGATGAGCAAGCGGCACACATCTTTCCCTTCAAATTCGTGGAAGATTATGTGAACCAGAGGACACATGTCTGTACCTATCCGGGTTGAAATAATATCCATCATGTATTGCTGGAAACCGTCCCGGCCTTTTTTTTTCAGGGTTGCATAATCGTATTTAAGGCCGATAACAGCGCCTGAATCGTCTACACCTATGAGCAGAGTACCACCACGATTGTTCATGAACCCGGCAGCCGTTTTGATAACCGCATCTTCAAGGGCTTTGTTTAATTTGGCCTGCCGATGATCCCAGCGTGCTGATGCCTTAAATTCGACGGATTCAGTTTCGCCTCCTTCAATGAAGGATGGCAGATCCCTCGCGAGTTCATCCGCAAGAAAATTCACCAAACGATTACGTCCGGTCAGCGCGCGATGGTACAGGCCAAAAGCCAGTCCAAGGCCGCTCCCAAGCAGAGCAAAAATTCCCGTCATTGCGAACATTTTGCCACTAAATGACATTGCCATGCGACTAATCACGAATTCCCATAGTGTGCTGTCAATGGATTCAACGGGGTGGAACTCGAACCAATAAATAACCATGGTTAGAGGATGAAGCAGGATAACTCCGGCAAGAATGCCGATCATGACGTGTGTTAAAACCGATTTATAAAATAATATGACGTTTTTCAATTTGCTAAGCAGATCTTTATAGCAGATTTAACACAAAAAAGATTAAAACATAATCTTTGATACAAACCCTTTAAGGTCATCCTCAGCATTAAGGAATTCCTCTACTACCCCGGGATCAAAGGACGTTCCTGATCCGGAAATGATGCGCTTCCTGGCTTCTTTAAATGAGACGGCTTTACTGTAAGGTCTATTCACAGTGAGTGCATCAAGGGCATCACAGACAGCGAATATTCTTGCTCCCAAAGGAATTGCATCTCCCCTGAGCCCTTCCGGATAGCCTGAGCCATCATAATGCTCGTGATGTGAATAGACAATCTCGGATGCCTTAGACAGATAACCAATATGGCTAAGTATTCTATCCCCAATCTCAGGATGCCTTGCTATTATCTTAAATTCTTCTTCAGAGAGCTTTCCCTGCTTTAACAGGATTGCATCAGGGATCCCTATTTTTCCTAAGTCATGCAGAAGCGAACCACAGTATATCGCTACCATCTCTCTCCCTTTTATCCCCATCTTTTTTGCAAGTATCATGGCAAATTGCGTAACACGATATGAGTGATTTCCCACTTCATGTTCTCTTGCATCTATTGCATCTACAAAGGCTTCTATTGTTGCCAGAAATGTCCCTTCCATCCTATCCAGCACATCCCCTAAAAACTTGTCCCTGAAATAGCATCTCTCGCAGCAATAAGGACCATCTTTTTTGATATAAAACTCATCTAATATCTCTGTTTGACATGCCACGCAATAGATATCGGTTTTCTTTTTTATATCAGCAATGAATAGTTCAGGATTTTTGAGAAATCTGTCCTTGCACCCTTCGGAGCAGAAATAATAGGTCTTCCCTTTATAAACACAGGTGTCCGGAGCATTGTCCCCGTCAACTTGCATATTGCAAACCACATCTTGCTTCATAGTACCCCCAGCCTATCCATGCTTTAGATTAAGTATATACTGCCTTGCCGCCATCGTATCCTCTATTATGGTACAGTTTCTCATTGTTGATCTGCGTCCAATTACATTTTAGAGTTAAGGGATATAACCATGCTCCAGGTTTAACAGTGAATCACGGGCATCGAACTGCTTATTCCATAGCTGGTCAATGGAATATACAAGGGCAAATTGAACACGGATTTCATGATCCCGGAAAAGGTTTTTCACATCTCCTTTATTGTCCTGATATTGAAACTGAAGACCTGCATCAAAATTTTCCCCGATACGGTAGAATCCATTAGCAACAACTTGTATTTGTTCTGTGGTGCTTAATAAATCAGGAAAGGTTTTATATCCGACAGAGGCAGACAATTGTGCGGTAGGTCGTTCTAATCTACGATAGAGATATCGCAGAGAAGTGAAGGTACTGATAGATTCTGCCCTTGTCAGGTTAGGGTAATCAGTAATTTCCTTTACCTCGCTAAATCCCGGATTATAAATGGTTTGATGCCGCACATCCCAGAAGTGAACAGGATCAGGATAAATATTCAAAATTGAGGAAAAGATAATATTTTTCAATGCCTGATCTATATCACCGGAATATCCCGGGCGGGAGGTTAGAAAATTGTTAAAACCTATTCCAATCTGTTTGAGAATCTTTCTATTCCATGTCTGGCTTTCCGGTATGTAGTACTCGAATGAGATGCCGATTGCATTGAGATCAAAGGCGGTTTCGGAAGTTTCCGGCGGTACAGGGCTCTCTGTGACATGTTCTCCGTGAATCATCAGCCAATATCGCTGCCCAAATATGTGAGTGGCTTCTAATACGTTCCCATACTGATTATCCTCACTATTCTCTCCCGATGAAAATGGATTCATAACATCCGTGAAATGTAGGGCATCATCATCCCGCAAAGTGGGAAACTCTATAAGGGCACTTCGCATACGGGAACGTCCTATTTTCAGAATGTTTGATTTATTTTCAATATTTAAAAATACCTGATGAAAAAATAGCTGTCCCAGGTCTGAATCCGCATCAGGGAACTGAAATCCGATCACTAACCTGCCGCGATAATCGCTATAAAGTTTTTGACGGAAACCTATCAGGAGGCTTGTATCAGAAAAATCGCTCACTGTCTGATCATCACCTGATGAGTAATCAAGATTCAAAGACATGATACCTCTTGCGCCAAGTTGAATCTCCGGGCTAACCTCGGCAGAACTAATTCTGCAAACCCCAAAGATGAACAGTATCACTAAAAGACTCAAAAGCGTTTTATGCCTTAACATAATTCTCCCTCCTTCTTACTCATCAAGAGCGACCTTGGGTAACATATTCATTTTGCCGGGTTTCATCTCCATGCCCTTCATTGGCCCGACCATTCGTTCCTCCATTGGCAAGTCTTCATAGACCAGCGCCAACAAATTTCCGCCCGGATACAATCCATTATTGGTTACCCGCCGTGTGTCATGGTCATGAAATGTCCAGATTCCCCGGTTCTTACCCTCAATGATAATATCAAATGTTTTCCCGGGACTCAGTCGAATAGTATTCATCTGCCAGGGCTGCGGCACCGGAAGTCCGTCATCACAGACCAACCAGAAATCGTGACCATGCAGATGCAAATAATGTTCTTCTGTTCCGGCATTTATTAATCTTACCCTGATTGTCTCCCCTTCTTTAATATAAAGGTTGGGTGTAGAAGGATAGGATTTCCCGTTTACAGTGAACCAAGAAGGCTGTGCCAATCCTGCCGGGGCCCGCCGGTTCACCAGATATGGAGGCTGATAGCCATTTCGTACAGCTTCTTCAAGCTCTTCTTTGGTATCAAAAACCGCAAATCTTTCTTTATTGAATCGTCCGTTTTTCATCAAGTATGTACGTTCTTTCATCCGCTCAATCATGGCATTCAATTCATCCCGGAGGAAATTGACATCATGTGCAGAATATACAAGCGTATACTCCCGTTCATAAGGGAATTTTTTCTTGATCGGGTCATCAGGGTCCTCCACAATTAAACTCCCGAACATCCCTGCCTGCATATGCAGCAATGTTCCCCAGTGGCAGTGATAGAAGTGTGTGCCATAAGGCTCTGCAACAAATTCATAAACAAACTTCTGACCCGGCATAACCGGCATCTGGGTAACATATGGCACCCCGTCCATGCGCCACGGTACATACATGCCATGCCAGTGAATGGTATGGTTTAATTCTGTCCTGTTCTCAAAAATAACCCTGATTTTATCTCCTCTGTTGACCCTGATCTCAGGGCCCGGAACCTGATTATTGAATGCTAATGTGTGAATCTTCATAGCAGGCACAAATTCCTGCTGATAGATATCTATGAACAAACGAAATTCCTTGATATCCCCTTTCATTATCGGAGCCAATGGCTGCGGAAATCTATCAATGTTCTCTTTTTTTGCAGATTCTGCAAGGAGAGAACCCGGAAGCATTGCTGCTGCCGAGATTGCAGCGCCTGTTATAAGAAAATCTCTCCTCTTCATGATTTATCCTCCTCTGTTTAGAGAGTAATATTTTTTACTGAGCGTCTCAGCGCCTCTGCGGTCAGATAGTCAGGCGGAAGGTGGCAAACTGCCATTTTTTTACTTTTACAATGATCACATATCTTAAGAAGCAAAGTCAAAGGAAAAATGTGGGGGACAGCAATTTTCCTGTCATCTTAACCCCATAATGTAGTATAATAATGATTTATATGGGACGAGGTCCTGATGAGCCCCTGCTCCTTTGAGATAGAGACAAATCTCTGGGATATATTTGAGAAGGAGAAACCGGAACATTCAGAAGAGATTATGGAGGATTAAATGAAAAAGCTGTATCTGATAATATGTTTTTTGATATTGGTATTACTTGCTCCCCCTACCTATGGCATGATGTGCGGCATGATGGACGGACATAAAGGCAAGAAGCAGACGGGGCAATCCGGTATGATGATGCAGGGACAGGGGATGATGGGCAGCATGATGAAGAATATGAGCCATATGACCGGAATGATGCAGAAGATGTCAGATATGATGGGAAAGGGTATGGACACATCAAACATGAGAAAGATGTCTGAAATAATGAGAGATATGTCAGCACAGATGATGGATATGTCCAGAATGATGAAGAAAGGAAATATCTCGCAGGAAAGGATGCATGAATTACATCAGGAGATGATGGATACACAGAAAAGGTTTGAGATGATGCGGATGGAGTAAATTTTTTGTAACTACTTAGGAGTCAAGAGCCAGAATCTTGAGTTTTTAGATATAAAGGAGAACAAACATTACTTGGAAAAAGAACTGGAACAAGCCCACAGGCAAGGCGCTTCAATTGCATTTTTTGGGATAATATCCCACTAAATTTTGAAGACCTCCTGTGATAAGATAATTTTTTGGCTTTAGGGCTTGACATGCCCTGATTTTTTACCTATGTTTGATTCTATAAAAAAGCGGTTTCCTATTTTTTCGCGTGTTTTTCGTACCAGAGTTGACCAGGTTAATCAGCCAGGCAAGCCATGCGTATTTGCGACGCAGTCCGACACGATTCCAGATATTTATGGGCCGTGAAAACTCCTCATATGCCCAGTTCCGGCCATCTATGAGCTGTTTCTGCGTAACATTAAGCGGCCTGAAGGCGACGTTCGAGGTATGGTACAACGACCAGTTGCCGGTGATGATGCGTCCCTCTTCCAGCCACCTCTGATACAGTTTAGTTCCAGGGTAGGGCTTAAGGATGGCGAATCGTGCGGTATCAATGCCTATGGATTGAGCGAATTCGACCGTATTCTTAAATATTTTTGGCGTGTCCTCATCGAATCCAAAGATGAACTCACCCTGAACCAGTATGCCGTATTTGTGAAAACGTTGGACAAGTTCCCTGTAACGGCCAGGGTCCACAGGCTTTCCGATGCGGCGCAGCACCTCTTTGTTCATGGTCTCCATGCCCACCAGCACCCCGATACATCCACTGCGCGCCGCCAGTTCAAGGGTTTCCTCGTTATAGGCCATGGTGATGGAGGCCTGCGCGGTCCAGCGTATCTTCAAAGGAATGAGAGCCTCAAATAGCCGGCTGGCCCTCTGCACCTGCCCGACTATGTTGTTGTCTACGAAGAAGATGTATTTGCCACGGGGTCTAATGGAGCGGATTTCATCGACCACGTCGTTCACGTCGCGAAAGCGGTAACCGGCCCCGAAGACTATAGGATCGCTGCAGTACTCGCATTTGAAGATGCACCCCCGCGAGGTTTCAACCGGTCGGCGAACAAAATAGCTCCGGACGTTGAAAAGGTCGCGTCTGGGCCTGGGGAGCCTGGTTATGTCCGGAACGGTTTTGCTCCTGTACTTCCTCTTCATTCGACCGGCCCTGAAATCTTCAATGACTTCGGGCCAGATATTCTCGGCCTCACCGATTACCACCGCATCAAAGTGCTCCAGAGTCTCGTCCGGCATGGCGCTGGCATGTATTCCGCCCATCACCGTTTTGACCCCGCGTCTGCGATATTCATCCGCAATTTCATACGCCATGTTCACGGCCGGAGTTAAAGCAGTAACGCCCACCAGATCGACCGGGCGATCATAGTCGATCTTCTCCAGATAGGCATCTATCAGTCTAATCTCCACATCTTTGGGCGTTACGGCGGCCACCATCCCATCGCCAGTCCCAGCGGCGGGATAATGTTTATCGGACGAGTACGTTTGAAATGCCGATGGGTAGGATGTATCAGGTCAAGTTTCATTGCGGCTGTATTAATTGTGAGTACTTGTCTTGATTTAAACATACTTTGACTTTTTGATATATCAAGGTCGCTATTATATAGGGATCAACAAGTCCACCACTAAATATTTTATCGTAAAATTCACTCCAGACTTTATATTTCCTACTTCTTGAATCGCTACATTTTTTCAACACAATTGCCAGATATGAAGTTGCAACAATGTCATTTGCATCGCTTTTTCTTCCGTAGAGGTGGTTCTCAAATCGATCTGACCAGTCGAAAGGACCTTCTAAGTTAAGCGATTGAGCTGTCCGAAGGAAAGAACGGCCCTTTGTTTTTGCTGTATCAAAGGTTTCAATTATTATACGTACGCGTGTATTTGGTTTTACCCCTATTGGTTCATCCGGGCGCAATACTTTGCCATCAAAGGTCGCGTTTAGTTTTTTAATCATTTCGTCCCTCCAATTTTTGTAAAACCTGTTGAACTGAACCGCTGAACTATTAAAATTAATGTAACATATTTTTATGGGGACTGTAAAGGGGGAGATATTAGTTACACGGTAACGTCAAAGTCAGCATATTTTTCATAGAGTTATCAACTTCTAAGTCAAATGTCTCCGGTTCAAAAGTTTATTGATTAACCAAATCCGGGTCCGTGCAATATGTGGTTTTCTTTAAAACATTTTTTTGATTAACAGTCTTGCCATGGATATATTATACCCCTTTTCTTCAGGGTTATTTACGATATGTTCAAGCCTCTCTTGATTCACCTTACCTATCCTGCCAAGGGCCTTCATAGCATACTGTCGCACCTGTGGTTTTTCATCTTCCAATAACACCTCCAGTGCCTCTACAGCCTCGTATATCTGCGGTCTAAACCGTGCAAGTTTTCCAAGAGCAGAGGCGGATAATCTGCGTTTGTTACCATTTTTGCTCCTTGTAAAATCTATTAGCTCAGGGATTACAGAAGGGTCGTTGGATTTGCTAATGGCCACCACCGGAGAGATGTCCTTACCCTTTTTAGTATCAGCTGAGATTATCCCCTGCCCTTGAGCGACAGTGACAATCTGTGCCTTTTTGGAGGAGATTGGTTGTGGTATAGACTCAAAGAACCCTTTCACATCTTCAATACTATATACAATCTCCATCTCCGGCAGAGAGGAGACAATGGTCCTGCCGTATGAACTCGTGACAAGCCGCGTGTCGAGCATGGCAACCACACCATAGTCATCGATCCCTCTGATAAGCCTTCCAAAACCCTGTTTCAACAAGAGGATGGCAGACGGGAGGGCAAGGTCAGTAAACCACCGTTCTCCCAGCCTTCTGCACCTTTCATCATATACAGGGTCGCCCGGTGAACCAAAGGGCATCTTGACAATAACCACCATGCTTAAGCTCTCTCCCTTTATGTCAATCCCCTGCCAGAAGGTTGCGGTTGCAAGGAGGACAGAATTGCCGGTTTTCTTGAACCAGTGGATAAGTCTTGCCGGCGGCATATCGCCCTGAGATTTGAAGGGGTAGTCTGTCTTGATATGTTTTGACACAAAATGGAGATGTTTGTAAGAGGTAAACAGTACCAGCGCCCTTCCCCCGGATGCATTGATAAGCCCTTCAATAACCTTAAGCCCCTTTTCCTGAAAGGTCTTATTGTCTTCTTTAGGAGACGGCAGTTCTTTATCAATATAAAGGAGAGACTGCTTTTTGTGATCAAATGGCGACCCCATCACCATCTCTTTGAAATCTGTGATACCGAGCCTCTTCTTTAAAAAACTAAAATCCCCGCCTGCTGTCATGGTAGCAGATGTCATGACCAGGCTATCATAACCACTGATAAGATCGCCAAATGGTTTTTGAGATTCTACAAGACTGCTTTTAAGCTCCAAACCCTTCTTGTTTCCGGACATATAATAGACCTTATCATTATTACCCTGCTCTATAAAATCATCTATAACGCCCTCAAGAGACCTGACATAGGTAATAGTCGTTTCAGCCCTGTCCTTTAAGTCATCACCGGAAACCGATTTTTTATAGGCATTCAATCTGTGAATTACCTTATCAAGCGCCAGGTTCCTTTTCAGATCCCTCAAACCTTCTATTATGGCATCAGGTATTGGAGAGATAGACTGAAATGGTATGTCTCTCCTTTTAAAAAATGAATCCACAGGCTCAAACAGGTGATCAACAGCTATCTTTAATCCCCTCACACGATAGAGGAGCCATGCCACCCGCGAGTGACTCAAGATACTGCCAAGGACATGGGAGATAACATTTTCAATCTGATGGGCCTCATCTATAATCAATTGGCTGTGAAAGGGCAAAAGACTGAATTCAGAAAGGAGGTCGTATATGAGGAGATGGTGGTTGACCACCAGGATATCCTTATTGTAGAGGCTTCTATAATGAGTGTAATAAAAACAGTCACTGTAAAAAGGACACTGCATGGCACTGCAGTCATCTGAATCACCACAGACCCTTGTCCAGAAATCAGGGATAAAAGAGAGTTCCTCCTTATCCCCTGTTTTTGTCATGGATACCCATTCGCTAAACCTCTTATAAGGCTCTCCCAGTTCTGCAAACTCCCTCTCCCGCTTCAAACACAGATAATTATTCTTTCCTTTAAGGATCGCAAAGGAAAACTCCCGGGTCCCGAATAGCCGGGATTTTTGAAGGAAGATCAGGTCATTGTTTACAAGTTGGTCCTGAAGGGCTATTGAGGCTGTTGATACAATGGTCTTATTATTTGACAGTATCGCCGGGATAAGGTATGCAAAGGATTTTCCGATTCCTGTCCCTGCCTCTGCAAGAAGCTTATTTTTGTCCCTTAAACAGGCAAAGACCTCACCTGCCATCTCAATCTGCTGGGGGCGGTTTTCATAGTCAGGGAAGCTATTCTTTAATAAATTGAAGGTAGATACTATTTCGTTCAAGCATATCTCCTGTTTTTATAATGTTATTTGATCCTCTTTTTTAAGTCAATATTTTTTTGCCTGTCATCTCATCCTATTGCCCCGGCTCCCAGTTCAAAAAGATTCTTATTGTAATCACTATTAAAGGTTCTAACTATCTTGCCTTGTTCTATCCATTCCTTACAAAGCCTTTCTGTCTTACTGCCAGGCTCAGCATGGGGAACAAATATTTTATCTGAAATGGCAGCTACAAAATGATTGCGTTTATCAGATAGCTCTGATGATATACGATTCTGTTTTTCGTTAAATAGAGACAGAAGAAGAAGTCGTCCCCCTTCGAGTGGTTTTTTGTATTCTAGCTTAATACGCATCCCTTCAATGCTGCGGGCAGGGCAAATGATGACAGGCTGTTTCCCTCGTAGTAAGATATTAAGGCATTCATGCTCCATAGGTGAATGGAAACCACTTATAACTGTAGCGCCGGATTCTCTAAACCGGCGCATAAGGTCATAGGTTTTTATAATAAGGCTGCCGGGACATTTTGCGGAACTGAAGATGGCAAGGGTTTTGTTTTGCAGGATATCGAGGTTGCCTATGGCAGTAAGCATCTCTTGGGTATTGTCGGCCAGGTATTTTTTCAGGGTGGGGGGATAATCAGGATCGCCTTGATGAATACGGATAATATTCATTTATTGTTACCTTCTGAATAAGTTGCAAGCAATTCTTTTTACTATATTATAGACCGGCGCTTGCCAAAATAAAGCTAATTTATTTCTAATTTTATCTTGAAAAGCTAAGTCAAAATCCAATTCCTCATTTTTCCTTTCAAGACTTTGGTTTCTTCATTGTAAAAGTTCCGTCGGGAAGTTCGTAGTATATTTTTTTATTTTTAGAGTAGACATTAGCCAGTCCCTTTCTGGAATTTTCCTCCTGCGCTTTTTTAACAGCACGATTCCCTATTCTTGTAACTTTAATTAAGAATTCATAATCTGTAAATATTCGGTAAAGACGTCATAAATTTCATCCTGCCAAATAAAAAATCATAAAAAGCTGGACACGCAAAGGATTTGGGTGTGGCTACTTTGAAACAATATAAAATGCGCTGAAATCAATATATTACTTGCCTTTTAATCCTTGAAATGCTATTTTAATAAGA
>QIDP01000029.1 GCA_003229375.1 Nitrospirota bacterium | reverse complement strand
GTAACTACTCAGGTGGATAGTCTATAGGTATTTAGCTGAATAGTGAGGAAGAAATATGCGGGATCATACAAAGCTCAGAGCGGTTGGGAGCCTTGATTCGTTCTTTGCGCAGTCCTAACAGACTATAGTCTAAACAACCTGAGTAGTTACATGTTATTTAAATAAAAGGTATCTGTTTATAGGAGGTAAATAATGAATAGTAATAGGATGACATCTTTATTTCTGAATATACTGGTGTTGATATTCTTAGTTACCTCATGTATGGGTGGTTATAGAAGAGAGCCGCAGGTTGTAAAATTGGATGATAAAGAGATAGAAGAGATCAGGGCAGATAAGAGTGACGAGAAGCCTCTGTTTGATAAAGGGATTCAAACGGAGGGTAAAAAGACGGATCAAGAGATTGCGAGTTACATTATCGGACCGGAGGACAGATTGGTTATCTCTGTATTAAGGCATGAGAATATGAATGTAGAAACCGAGGTCCAGGTCAATGGTATGATTACCATGCCATTTATTGGAGATGTAATGGCCGCCGGTCTGACTACACATCAATTGCAGAAGATTATTATAGAAAAACTCTCCAGATATATCAGGGACCCTTTTGTTACGGTTCTGGTTATGGAGTTTAACAGCTCCAAGGTATTTATTTTAGGACAGGTTAAACTCCCCGGCGCATATCCATTAAAAAGGAGAATCAATCTCCTTGAAGGGTTAAGCACAGCGGGCGGCATTACAGACAAGGCAGATTTATCCAGTGCATATATAGTGAGAAGGAATACGATTCTTCCTGTAAATTTTCAAGAACTCATTTTAAATGCGGATTTAAACCAGAACATACTTCTTGAAAAGGATGACTTTATTTATATCCCTGATGTAACAGAGAAGAGGATCTTTGTCATGGGTGAGGTCAATAAGCCAGGTATAGTAGAGTGGAGACCCAACTTAAATATTATAGATGCCATCTCCTCTGGCGGAGGATTCAGGATAAATAGAGGGGCATTTGGTATAGAATATAAGACAGGAGTTGAAGAGCAGGTAAAGATTGTAAGGGGATCTTTAAAGGATCCTGTCATTATTGAGATTAATGTGGCTGATATCATGAAAGGCTTAAAGGATAATTTTATGTTAAAGGGCGGAGATATTGTATATGTGCCTCAGACCAGGTTTGCAAAATACACTGAGTTTGTTGGTCAGATATTGCCGACATTACAGTCCTTAAATTTACTTACTAACCTTCCGAGACCACCTCTTTATTGGGGCGCAGGGAATTATTAAAAGAGAGGGGTAAAAGTTTAGCTAACCGCAGAGATCGCAGAGTACGCAGAGGTTACTTTTTTATTCATCTCTGCGATCTCAGCGGTGCACTATTACAAAGAGGGCAAATATGAAAAACCCGTATGAGGGGAGAGAAATACATCTTAAGGATTATATTGGTGTACTATTTAAAAGAAAGTGGATTATAATACTGGCCTTTCTTACCGTTCTGATATCCGCAGTTGTATTTAGTTCCTTAATTACACCGATTTATGAGGCTACCACTACTGTACGGGTAGAAGAGAAAGGGGGGCAAATGGTGGGTATGGAGTCTTTTTTAACCCCTCAGGGATTAAGTCCTATAGAGACTGAGATGGAGATTATAAAAAGTCGTACACTGGCTGAAGAGGTGGTGAGAGATCTTGAAATAGATAAAGAGATTGTCGGGTTTTCAGAGGGGATTAGATTTTCTATCTCTCCGATAGAGGTCGATGACCTGGTAGAGCCAGGCAAATACATTATTGAATTCACAGATTCTGATGGGGCCTTTGTTTTTTTATATGCCAGCGATGATATTATGTCTCATATCTATGATGGTATCCGAAGAATTACAGGGGATAGGTTCTTTTTATATCTCCATGATAGTATCACAGGATCAAAACCCTATAAGGCTGTTCAAAAGATTGCAGGAGATAATGATTCTTTAAATAAGATAGGTAAGATTATAGGACAAGGAACTGCCAATAAAAGGTTTTCAGCAGGAGGGATATCTTTTACCCTGACAGAGGTTAGTGCAAAACCTGATGATAAGATAGTTTTGAAGATATATAATTTCACCAGGAGGGTCGAAGGATTACAAGATGCTATAGCTGTGGAATCTGTGAGGAGAGCAGATATTATAAAGATAGGTCTTCAGGATAGAGATCCCCGGAGAGTAGCTTCTATATTAAACTCATTAACACTAAATTATTTAGAACAAAATCTTGATATTATAAGAAAAGAGGCGAGAAGGGCTAAAGAATTTATTATTGAGCAAATTAGAGGTATTAGACAATCGCTGGAGACAAGGGAATCAGCGCTGAATGTATTGCAGTTGGAATATAATAAATATGAGATGCTAAAAGAATTTACAGTAGATCATCCGAATATTATATTTATCCAGAAAAAGATAGATGAGACCCGAAGGGATCTAGGTATGAGGAGCAGTGAAATACCTGTACCAGGTACATTAAGTGAGGCCAGTCAGTTATTAGAGAAGACAAAGAGGGGACTGAAGGTAAATGAGGATATGTATAATCTGCTTTTAGAGAAAGAGCAGGAGGCCCGGCTTACCGAGGCCAGTGAAGTTGGGAATATAAGGGTAATAGATCCTGCCATAATCCCTGATAGGCCTATAAGACCCAGGAAGATGGTTAATACATTGATGGGTGGAATTGTTGGACTGATTTTTGGGGTGGGATTTGCCTTCTTATCAGAGTATATGGATAAGAGTATAAAATCTAAAGAAGATATTGAAAAGATTATTAAACTCCCGGTATTTGGAACTATTCCTTTTGTAAAGGATATCAATGGGAGGAAATTTTTCAGGAAGAGGACCCTCGGAGAGATCGCAGAAAAAGGACTTTTTGAAGAGAGGTTAATAGTTACTAAAGATCCTAAATCATATACAGCAGAGGCCTATAGAACACTCCGTACAAATATTCAATTTACCGGTCTGGAAAGAGAGACAAGCGTTATTACATTTACCAGTTCAGTACCGTCTGAGGGAAAATCAACAGTTTTATCAAATCTTGCGGTTACCATGGCCAATATGGGGGCAAAGACATTGGCTGTTGATGCTGATTTGAGAAAACCTGTATTACACAAGGTGTTTGGCCGGAGTAGAGAACCCGGCCTGACAAATATTATGAGTAGTGGTCTTAGTTGGGAAACAGTTGTTTGCGAGACACAGTTCGAGAATTTAAGTCTTATTTGTGCCGGGACACAACCACCCAACCCATCAGAATTACTTGGATCAAATAAGATGATGGTGTTATTGAAGGAATGGAAGGAAAATTATGATATAGTTTTGTTAGATACACCTCCGGTAATTCCTGTTACTGATGCAGCTATCCTGGGTGCTATGGTTGATGGGGTTTTTATTGTAATAAGGGCAGGAACAGCAGTAACCGATGTGGTTTTACATGCCAAAGGGCTTTTAGAAAAGGTAAATGCAAGGATAATTGGAGCGATCTCAAACAATGTAATGCCGGAAAAAGGTTATTACGGGGATAAATATTATCAGTATTATCAGAGTTATGAAGAAGACGATACTACCCCGGTAAAGAAGAGAAGGTGGGGTATATGATTGATTTACACAGCCACATACTTTTTGGATTGGATGATGGCGCCAGGGATATAGATGAGTCAATAAAGATCATTAAAGAGATGTATAAATATGGTATTAAGAAGGTGATTGCATCACCACATTTTATGGAAGGGGTATATAATAGTAAAATAGACATTATTAAAGAAAAGATTAAGATATTACATGAAAGAATCAAAGAAGAAGATATTGATATTGAGATATTTAGCGGGGCAGAGATTTATATGGATATTGTAATATTAGATTTAATAAAGAATAATAATATAATAACAATTAATGGCAGCAATAAATATGTATTAATAGAATTACCAATGGGGCAAATACCTATGTGTTCAGAAAAGATACTATTTGTTTTATTAACAGGGGGACTAATACCTATTATTGCCCATCCGGAACGAAACCATGAAATCAGGAAAGATATCAAAAGACTTAAGAAATGGATAGATAATGGAGTCCTGATTCAGATAAATGGAGGAAGTCTGGCTGGAAGATATGGTACCACAATAAGAAAGACTGCTGAAAGGCTTCTAATTGAAGGATATACACATAGTATTGCATCAGATTCTCATTCAAGCTATCATCCCTTTATCTTTTATAAAGGCATTAAAAGGGCAGAAAAACTTATAGGCAGAGAAGAAGTTGACAACATGGTTAATAAAAATCCTGAAAAGATCCTCTCCTGAGAGCAAGGAAGCAAGTAGAAGTCGGTATGAATAAAGGCGCTGTCTTACATGCTATTGGTACACTTCTTATTTTACTCTCCATTATATTATTAATCCCTCTTGGTATGGCATTCTATTATAAATATGCGGGGAATCCCTATGGAAATAGGGAAATCACGGCCTTTCTGGTCACCATTCTCCTTTCTTTCCTGGTAGGTTTATTATTGAGAATATTATTTTCTTCTCCTCTCGAATCATTGGGAGGAAGAGAGGGCTTTGCCATTGTAACGTTTACATGGATTTCCCTTGCTCTTTTTGGTTCACTTCCATTTTATATCTCCGGCACATGTGATTCTTTTGTTGATGCCTATTTTGAAACCATGAGTGGTTTCACAACAACCGGTGCAAGTATATTCAGCAATATTGAGGGTATATCTCACAGTCTCCTTCTATGGAGGAGTTTGACACAGTGGCTTGGCGGAATGGGGATTATCATACTATCTATTGCGATCTTACCCGCCTTAGGGGTTGGAGGCTATCATCTGTTTAGAGCGGAGATACCCGGTGGCGCAACCTTTGAAAGATTGCAGCCCAGAATTGTACAGACAGCGAGGACCCTGTGGGAGGTATATATGCTTCTCTCTGTTTTAGAGGTACTCTTCCTCTTGCTAGGGGGTATGTCTTTATTTGATTCTGTATGTCATACATTTACAACTATGTCTACAGGAGGATTTTCTACAAGGAATACAAGCATAGCCGGCTTTCAGAGCAGCTATATAAATTTTGTAATTATTACATTTATGTTTCTTGCAGGATGTAACTTTACCCTTCACTATCAGATACTTCATGGTCGATTCAGGTATGTATTCAAAAATCCTGAACTAAGATTCTTTGTCTCTCTTCTCCTGATTTGTATTGTATTTGCAACACTATTTATTCGATTTTCTCCCGGAGAAAATAATACACTGGCAGGGGCCTTTAAAGATGCCTCTTTTCAGGTTGTATCTATTGGGACGACAACAGGATTTGCTACAACTGATTTTGATAAATGGCCTGACATCCTCCGGCTTATGCTTGTAGGATTAATGTTTGTAGGGGGGTGTGTGGGATCGACAGGAGGATCTATAAAGGTTATACGTATAGTTGTTATATTTAAACTCATCATCCGGGAATTCCATAAACTGATTCGGCCACGGGCTGTCATACATATCAAGCTAGGTGAAAAATCATTGGATAGAGATATGCTATTAAATATACTCGGTTTTTGTATGATGTTTATAGGTATCTTTCTACTCTGCTCTCTTATCATGACAGGACTAGGACTTGATCTTACCACGGCTGTAACTTCTGTAGCGGCAACTATGGGGAATATAGGGCCAGGGCTTGGTGGTGTGGGAGCGGCATGCAATTATAGTGATATTCCGGCTGCAGGAAAATGGGTATTGATAATCTGTATGTTGTTAGGAAGACTTGAGATATACAGTGTAATGGTTCTCTTTCTACCTTTGACATGGAGAAAGTAAGGATATGAGAATACTAGTAGTATACAAGCTGGAAGCTTGTATTACCATTATTGCCTTGTTTTTTTCCTTTATCTCTGTGCAGACAGTCTATAGCGAATTTTATAAGTGGGTGGATGATATGGGGAATGTTCACTTTACGGATAACCCTGCCTCTGTTCCTGAAAGATACAGGAATAAAACAGATACTAAGGAGATACCCCAAACAAATGAGATGGAGTATGAGATTCCTGAAAGTGCAGAAGATCGGCTATCTGAAGAGATGTGGGCTTCAGAGGAGGTATCTCCAAAGGAGTACGTGATCGATCTTAAGCCTGTTGGATCTAGTTTTCTGGCAGGGGCCTTGCTTAATAGAAGTATCAAGGCAGATCTGATGGTCGATACGGGTGCAAGTATTACCCTTATCTCCAGGGCTGTTGCCGATAAGCTAGGATTGAAACATGACTTGAATCTACCTAAGCTGCCGTTCAATACTGCTGGTGGGATTGTCTGGCAGCCCCTGGTTATGCTGAAATCGATCAAGGTGGGTGATGCAGAGGTGAAGAATGTTGAGGTATCGGTATCTTCTAAATTTAAGGGATTGGATGGCCTGTTAGGCATGAATTTTCTTGACGAATTTAATATCTCCCTCAACTCCACATCGGGTAAATTGATTCTAAAGGAGGACTCACCAAAGGGGAAGATATATGGTGGACATGGAAGGATATGGTGGATCAAGAAGTTTCGCCGTTATGCCGGCACGATCAGGAGTATAAAGAATATTAAAAAGAAGATACTTGGCCAAAGGTCATCCGGTCTTCGTGTCGCAGATATTAAAAAGACAGAAGAGTACAAAAATGTCGTAAGGGTAATGAGACATTATGAGAATCTTCTCAGGAAATTGGACTCTGATGCCTCAAGGGCAGCAGTACCAATGGAATGGAGAGCATATCCATGAATGGTAACTTCAAACTGAATTCAGTGAGGTATTCTTTTAAAGAGTGTCTAAAGTGCCTAAAGTGATCTAAAGTGCCTAAAGTTAAGGAATTTGAAATTTTAATATAAAAAATAATTCAAT
>QIDP01000082.1 GCA_003229375.1 Nitrospirota bacterium | reverse complement strand
CTCTAAGCGATTTAAATTGGGTAATAATACACTTACCACAATCTTTGCAGTTATCTATATCCTCAACTATCCTTTGCTTGCATCTGGCATTTTGAATACACCTTGGTAAAAGAATCAGCAGGTTTTCATTATCTATCCTCTTTTCCCTCCCCTTTACCAGGGCATTATTCACCTTTACGAAGGAGTTACTTATCCTGTCCTTGGATATGCCGAATAATCTACCTATCCTCAATGAAAGCGAAAAGAGCAGCGCTATCCTCTTTCCATTCCTTATTTTAAAGGGAAAAAGGTTCCTTTCAGTAATAGCAGAAAGGGCTATTAACAGGTATTCCAGTACCGAGGCAATGATGAAGATCCCGACTATTACACCTATAATAGTTGGCAGATTATGATTAATCTCCTTGAGCCTGGGTCCTATCATATACCACATAAAAAGGACGATAGATATAATGACAAAAAGGGAGATTGCAGAGAACCCTAAGAATAGGCCCTTCCCATCATCAATCCTTTCCTGCTGGTTAACCACCTCATCATCCTGCCATTTGTCACCCAGTTCCCAATCTTCCATCAGTATTACCTCATCAACCTTCCCTTCTTTAATTTATTTGGCTAAATAGTTACAATTTATTATATTCTACCATAAAATAGCAAAGGTTCAAACAGTGTATCCATACCTTGTCTGGTACATAAATGCCTCGAGCCTTGTCCTCATATTTGTATCCTCTGTCCCGTCATATACTAGGGTTAGGGATGGCAGGTTGTTGTAATCCTCCCTTACCTTTTTCATTATAACACTAGTTATGATCCCCGGCATACATGTAAAGGGCATAACATTTATTATACCACTCACACCACTCCTGGCGTATTCAACAGCCTTGCCCACACTCAGGACCGCCTCTGTACCAAAACTCTTGTGCATATACCTTTCACTGTAATTCAATATCTCTTCTATGCCTGTCTCTTTGTAACTCTTCATATGCCTCTTGAATAGCCCTGTAATCCTGTACTCATCATATAACTGAATTTTCCCCTTTATATATGCCCTTGCAAACCCCTTGTAATCCCTCTTTGCAAGGCTATCTAACTTCAAAAAGTGATTCACATACATTATCCATTCTATAACCGAGGGCATCCATACCTCTCCGCCAAGCCTTTCTATCTCTTCTATAACATTACTATTACTAAATCTATTAGATCTTATAAATATCTCCCCGATGATCCCTATAATAGGTTTTCTAACATCCCTCTCTATATCAATCGAACTCATCTCCTCGAGCGACTCCCGGAGTGATTTGATCAGTCTCCTTTTTATAATACCATTATATAATCTCTTAAGACACCTATTATATACCCTGTTTGTCTCACCCTTGTTTATCTCATAAGGCCTTATCTCCCTTGCCATCTTCTCTATTGTCTCGTATGCTACAATCCCCTGCCATGCAAGCCTTGAAAAATTACCATGAACACTATCAAACTCACCATAAAAATCATTTGATCTCCCCTGATTTGGAGAGATAAAAGCTACTCCCTCTTTCCCGAGTTCTCTAAGGATCTGTTGATGGTATCGGGTGTAGAGACCAAACCTGCAAGGCCCATCAGTGGATGGCATAAAGAAGGCGCTCCTCTCCGGATCAAAACCATCTTCTAAGGACTTCTTTAAAAAATCCCCGAGTGTGATTACTAACGGATAGCACTCTTTACCGGTAGTAAACCTTCTTGCAAACTCTACCGACCCCCTGGTAGGTTCGGGGAGGACCTCTGCCTTTATCCCATTTGCCTCAAAGGCCGCGGCAATGGCAAATACACCATCCCTCATATATGGAAGATATATAGTCCTGCTATCTCTCTTTGTGGAAGAATTAACTTTCTTCTTTTTTGTTCCCTGTCTTTTGGGGATATTGTCTCCATTCCCCTTACAATTCTCTATACTATTCTCTATACTATCTAAAAATGCCTCGCATCGTGTTATTATACCGGCATCGGCATTATGTTCATCTATCTCGATCTGCAGAAATGGATGACCTCCCATCTCTTTCTTTAAAAAGCTTCCTATGAATGAATCCGGTCCGCAACCAAAATTTGTGATAAATATTGCCTCCAATCCCTTATGTGACCTTACACATTTGGCTGCATTAAGGATCTTCTGCCCGTTTCTCCAGTACATATCCGGCCACCTTGCACTGACATCGCATGAGTCAAGCGGAAGAAAATCCATCGGTATAGTTATAACACCCATATCCTTTAATTTCCTGGGCAACTGGAGATTTATACCGGAATCACACCCATTATAGGATCTGCTTATTATCACGATGCCCCTTTCACCCTTTTTTAGATTCTCAAGTACCTCCCTTCCCCTGGCCCTGATAGCCTTGTAGAAATCGTCCTGGGCCTTTTCTGCCTCTCTTATTGCCTCCCTGGTCTTCATATAACTCCTTCCAAGATCCTTCCCCAGCCTGATAAGAATTCTCTCCATATCTCTCATTGTATGGAAATATATAGCTGGTTTCAGAAATCTGCCCCCCCACCTTTTAAGATCAATGGAAGACTGGATAAGGTATGGAATTGCCTGAACATATGGACATGTCTGACCTGCAACCGATCCATTGCCATCCTTTTTTATATCAATAATACTCGGAAGAAATAGAATATCTATATCCTTTTCTAACAGATCAAGCACATGACCGTATACTATCTTGATGGGGAAACATGTCTCAGCAGAGACATTCTCAACAGAGAGATGTATGGTCTTCTGGTTGGTCATGTCTGAGAGAACCACCTCAAAACCAAGCATTGCGAAGAAGGCATTCCAGAAGGGGAAGAACTCATGGAAAAGCAGAACCCTTGGAATCCCGATACGGGTCAGTGTTGAGTGTCGCATATCAGGTCTATCTTTCTGTCCTGTAATATCTGCAGGATCTGATGAAGGGTAATTTGAGACCAATAATTTCTCTCTTTCTGCAAAGAGATCCGGTATATCCCTGCCCTCCCCTTTCTTCTTTTTATCCATCTCAAATCTCTCACACCTTGCCCCATAAAAATGAGGGCTCTCATTTTCAAATTTTACCTTGCTTATATTGCATATATTAGTACATCTCTTACATTCGAACGTGGTTACCTTGTATCTCTGCCTGCTCAAATCAAATCCTTTGAAACGGCTCTCCACATAACTGTTATGCCTCTCTCTGTAATCCATAGCGAGGATGGCCACACCTATAGCACCTGTCACATCGTGGTGAGGGGGTACTGTGATCCTCTTGCCTGTCACCTTCTTAAATGCAGTTACTACCGCCTTATTCCATGCTACTCCCCCCTGAAAAAAGATATTATCACCTATCCTCCTGTCCCCTACAACCTTATTGAGGTAGTTGTAAACTATGGAGTATCCCAGACCGGCCACAAGATCATCCCTGAGATACCCCTTTTGTTGATGGGATACAAGATCAGATTCCATGAATACAGTGCACCTTTCTCCAAGACGGCTTGGAGATAAAGCTCTTAATGCCCTCTCACCAAACTCATTCTCTATATCTATACCTAATTTTTCAGCCTGCTCTTCAAGGAAAGAGCCTGTCCCGGCCGCACATACCTTATTCATCTCAAAATCTACTACTGTCCCATTCTGAATCGAGATATATTTAGAATCCTGACCTCCAATCTCAAATACAGTATCCACATCCATATCAAAGTGTATCGCTGCTGTTGCCTGGGCCGTTATCTCATTCCTTACCACATCTGCCCCTGCAAAGTCACCGGTCATATGCCTCCCTGACCCTGTAGTGCCTATACCCAGGACATTTATGTGCCTGCCAATCTCCTCCCCTATCTCCCTCAGACCGCGCTGTACTGCCTCTATTGGCCGACCCCCTGTCCTCAGATACCGTCTTGCTATGACATTCTTATCCCTGTCGATTACCACTACATTTGTACTGAGGGATCCAACATCGATCCCCATATAGATATCAACCCCGGTTTTTCCTTTTATAGGAGCAACAGGAGAGGCCTTGATATTACTGTCACCATCATCTTCTATAGAGAGCCTCTCCAATCCGCTTCCAGTGACCTTGCGGGACTTCAAATAATCCTTTATCCCATCAAGACCCCTGCCCCCCCCATTTGTCCCTTTCTCCATCCCTACAAATACCGCACCTATTGCCCCCATAGAGGCATAATGTCCCGGTATTATCAATTCCCCTTTATCTAATCCGAGGATATCCTCAAATGCCTTTATCAGCCCTATATTGGCAGCCACACCTCCCTGAAAGAGGATCGGCTTTTTGAATTCCTTCCCCTTCCCCATATTACTCTTAAAACTCCTCGCAACAGCATAACAGAGACCTGCAACAATATCATAGTCAGGCGTCCCTATCTGCTGCAGATGGATCATGTCTGACTTTGCAAATACACTACACCGGCCTGCTATCCTCGGCGGGTGCTTGGCCCTTAATGCCATCTCTCCAAATTCTCTTTCAATGGATATACCGAGTCGATTGGCCTGCTGGTCGAGGAATGACCCTGTGCCTGCTGCACATATGGCATTCATGGCAAAATCCTCGAGTGAGGACTTCATACCTGCCCCATCCCTCTCGAAAATAAGAAGCTTGGAATCCTCTCCCCCTATCTCGATAACTGTCCGCGCCTCCGGGTAAAGTCCCATCACACCCCTTGCCTGAGCCACGATCTCATTTACGAACTCACCACCGAGAAGTTCTGATATCAGCTTCCCGCCTGATCCGGTCACCGAGATACTGATTATCCTTTCCTGAGGTATACACCTTAATATATCTTCTAAAACCCTTATCACAGTCTGACAGGGCTCCCCCTTCACTCTGGTATAACGCTCTTCTACGATCTCCTTGCTATTATTAATAAGCACGGTATTTACACTGATAGAGCCTATGTCCAGACCTAAATGAATATCCCCATCTCTTCTTTTATTCTTCTCCATACTCTAATTCACCTTAGGCACTGCGCGGTACCTTATCATTAAAGAGATTACAACTCTAACGTCCTGGAAATTCTACAACTCATAAAATATAAGGGTTATTCAGATACTTTCTGTAAATATTCGGCTATACTCATCCCCCCCTTTAGCAAAGGGGGAGACCTGAATAGTTACCTATTTTTAAACTTTAGCTCACTTTAAGCATTTTAGGCATTTACTACCAGCGGTAATGGTTTATTCAGATTAACTAAGTGCCGAGGGCCGGAATCGAACCGGCACGGTCGTTACCAACCGAGGGATTTTAAGTCCCTTGCGTCTACCAATTCCGCCACCCCGGCATCTTAAATATAGATTTCCATATAACAAATACACTGTGTTATCAGTTCCCGAATAGCCCCGAATAGGCGGGATAAACCCAGAACAACGGGACAAGCGAGACAGTCGAAATACTCTGAAGATATTTTTATCTTGTAACATTTTAAGACACTATTGTCAAATTTTTTGATGGTGGAGAGCGTAATTAAAAGTGCTGGGTAACTACTCAGGTTGTTTAGACTGTAGTCTGTTAGGACTGCGCAAAGAACGAATCAAGGCTCCCAAACGCTCTGAGCTTTGTATGATCTCGCATATTTCTTCCTCACTATTCAGCTAAATACCTATAGACTATCCACCTGAGTAGTTACAGTGCTGGAACCGGATGAGGTGCAATTAGAAGTGGTAAAATCCCCCTAACTCCCCCTTTTCCAAAGAGGGACTTTTGATATCCCATCCTTTGAGGTCTGGAAAAGAAGAGCACTATAATTCCCCCCCTTTAATAAAGGGGGGTTAGGGGGGATTAGAATATCTTCAATTTTAAGGGGTTAGCATAAATTCACATCTTTTTACAAGTAGAGATACCCAAAGGCAAATAAGCCGGACACCATCCTGTTAAAGCAGTAAAAAGAGGAATCAATCCTGCTGCTCCCAACCAACTCTGAAAATAAATTCCTGCTGCAATGATACCCGCTCCTATGGCTATCCTGATTGCTTTATCGGTTTTTCCTACATTGCATTTCATGTTGCACCTCCATGTTTTAAAGGTTTAGCGTTGAAGCTTTTCCAAAAACATTCTCATGCATGCCTAAATTGTTATAATATTTCAAACTACTTCAGTCCTAAATATTTTCTAATATGTTTTGCCAGGCTGTTATCAATCTCCCTGTGCCCCGGAACAGGCTGTTTCTTGCCGGTAAGGGGATTCATGTAAATGTCATGCCTTGCTCCGGGCATTAATAAAACACATCCATCTTTCATGAGCTGATGGACAAACCCTTTTCGTTTCATATTGCAATTTCTTTCATCTTGTATTCTTCAGGCACATCATCCATAGCCATCAATAGGTATGCATCCTTAATATTTTCTTCCAATTCCTCAAGAGTCTCTCCCTGTGTCATGATTTCCGGATGCTCAAGAAGCTTTCCAAGCCAATACTTCTTGCCCTTCCAGTAAATCATAGTCATTTTTGTATTCATGGTTCTTCCTCCTCATATCCCGGATAGCCTAATTATGATATTATTATAGCAGATGATCGTTTAACTTCAATCCATGCCTTCAAAAATTCGTAAGTCGATTTATTTTATACGTAGTGCTACTATACAAAAAATTCCCAAATTTAGCAATAGGATATTTAAGCAGTATGGATAAAACACTGTTGGACTGAACCGTCTTCACCGGGGATGTCTGTTTTGTCTGCAATATATATGGGAATTGTATTGTAAAGAGATATTGCCGGGGGTTGGAAAAATTGATCTGGCATTACCTCCTCTCCCCGTGGGGGAGAGGATTGAGGTGAGGGGAATTTTCTTCTTTTCTATGGTCTTCTTAATTATTTCATAAACTCCCTCAATATTGGTCAATTTTTATTTGCTGCAAAACCTTAGCTTGCAAGTTTAAAATCAAGGAGGAAATAGAGAAATGAAATTTATACCAAACAACATAAATTTTATTGCAGAATCGACCTTCATGCACGATCAATGTATACCTGTATAAGCGATCAGTTCGGCAATATACTGGTCCATCGCAACATAGGGACAGATGCTGATTTT
>QIDP01000162.1 GCA_003229375.1 Nitrospirota bacterium | reverse complement strand
GCTCCCAACCGCTCTGAGCTTTGTATGATCCCGCATATTTCTTCCTCACTATTCAGCTAAATACCTATAGACTATCCACCTGAGTAGTTACGGAGAACTTATAATTATAAAATCCCCCTTAATCCACCTTTTCCAAAGGGGGGAGATCTGAGTAGTTACAAAATTTTTACATTCCAGGATATAGCAGGATACAGCTCCGCCCTCTCGGTTACATATTACAGATAACCTGAAAGGTTCATGTAGATTTCCATATAACAAATTACACGGACAAACAAGTTTGTCCATGTCACCCCATAAATTATACTTTAGGAGGTCATAAACTGCGACTAATACAGACGCATTTAATTTTCCTATGTTATGCCCCTCACCCCATCCCTCACCCCACGGGGGAGAGGGGGAAATTGCAAAGTTATAAAATCACAATTTGTGAGCCTTTAAAGTATAACAACGGACAACAGACAAATATGTATCAAAATTTCTCAACCGCTGAGCTGTCTATCTCTGTCTCCAGCGATCGATTAAGGAGGTCAACAGCGATGATGAGCTTCCCCTTTTTGTTATTTATCCCAACAAAGACGCCTGTAACATCCTTCAGGGGGCCATACACAACAATCACCCTCTCCCCTTTTGTTAAATATGGATGCACCACAATCGGTATATCTGTATCCAAAACCTTCTTTATCGATAATATCTGTTCATCAGGAACAGGAGAGGGTTTCTGGTCATCATACCCCAAAAGATTTGCCACCCCAAACGTCTTTAATATATTTAGCCAATTATCATTGGTCAGATTACAGTGTACAAATAGATAACCCGGGAAAAGGGGTTTAAATATTTTCTTCTTCCGATCCTTTCTCCTGCTCCATACCTTTATCTGAGGATAAAAAACCTCAAAGGATTTGCCGATGAGCTGGGCATTGACCTTCTGCTCATGACGGCTCCTCGTCCTTACGGCATACCACTCTTCTGACATAAAACTCATTACATCTGCTCCGTTAAAAAATTTAAAGTGCCTAAAATGACTAAAGTGAGCTAAAGTTAAAGCGATTATATTCTATTAACTTTAGTTCACTTTAGGCACTTCTTTTTATGTCCAATTCCCTCAATATAATTGAAAACAGATCGACTATATTAGGCTTACTATTTATAACATCTTTTCTATTGATAAATACCACTGCATCATCCTGTGTGTGCATCCCTGTCAACTGCCCCTTTTCAGTTAATATATCCTTCCTAATCGAACCTTTCAGGTCATATCCATAATGGGGTAAGAGAACAATATCAGGCGCAGAATCAAGATAGGGCCCCTTATATATATCCTCCTTTTTATAGACTGCTGAGACAACATAGGAATCAGGGTCATTTCCACTTGATCCGGAGTCACATAGCTTTAATGATAACATCTTCTCACTCAATTCATCCCTAAGATCCTCATACTCCTTGCCCGGCTCAACACACCCCTTAGGATACTTTCCTTTTAGATTTATATATATCCTGGAGGGATCCATCACAAATGCCTTTGTCCCTTCAGCAATATCCTCAAGAGAATCTGGTTTCTCTCTTGAAAACCCGAGATAACCATTCTCCCTCATCCAGGTATTCAGATATACCTCCTTCTTTATTCCTACAAACCCGTGGTCAGACATAAGGATAAAGCCTGGTGGAGAATAGCGTGAACCATATTGTGACATATAGCGGTCATAAATATCACCAATAAAACCATCTAGCCGTTTATAAAAATCTATAAAAAAACTGTGATATCGGTGATTTTCATCTTCCAGCGCATCCCAGAGGAAATGATGAAGCCTGTCAGTACACGTTATTGTCCCCAGAAAGAAATCCCATTCCTCTGTATCCCAGAAGTGGAATATGGCCTCTATCCTCTTTGTTAATGTTATATCAAGATCCTCTATTAGATGGTCTAAAGACTGGCGTGCCTTTATAGCGTCCACATCTATCCTGTATCCCATACCATTGAGATAGTCAAATGCTGATTCAGGATAGGTTGCCTTCCTGAGATCTATAGAGACAAAGCCGGAAACAAGTACGCCTTTTATCTCTCCGGCAGGATAGGTGGACGGGACATTAATAACAATGGATCGCCTTTCGTTCTTCCCCAACATATCCCACAGCGTATCACATCCTACATTCCCGGAATTAGGAAAATACATCCTGTACGTGTTAGGCTGTAAATCCATAAACCCGTAGATGCCATGCTCAGCAGGATTCTTGCCTGTCATAAAGGAAGTCCAGGCAACTGACGAGACCTCAGGTAATGAGGTATCCATTTGACTCATGGTACCCTGATCGACAATCTCTCCCAGATTCGGCATTATCCCATTATCAATAAATCTCTTAAGCAAGGTATATGGCACCCCATCAATACCTATCATTACTACCCTGGGCCGATGCTTCCTTATTCCCCTTGTAAGTCCTGAAAATAGTCCCATATCTATTTACTTCCTTCTTTAGCCTTCTTGAATCTCTGTAACTGTTTTTTATAATACTGATAATCAGGGTCAAGTTTGATAGCCACCTCTATATTCTCAATGGCTGTGTCAAACATACCCTTTTTATAAAATATCTCGGATAGTGTATCAATATATTCTGCTGTATCAGGACTCATTTCAATCGATCTCTTTGACAATTCTATTCCCTTATCCAATTCAATACCCTTCTTGGCATATAACCAGGCTAGCCTGTTCAGAGCAGGAGGATAGTCAGGGTTAATATCCAACGCCTTTTCGCACTCCTTTATAGCCTTGGAGTACCATCCCCTTCTGCTATAAACATTTGCCAGGGCCACATATGCCCTGAAATCATTAGGGTTCAGTTCAATGACCTTTCTAAACTGTATTATAGCTTCACCATATAATCTTTTATTACTGTAAGTCTCCCCCAATTTATAATACCCGATCCTATTCCTGGGCTCAAGCTCTACTGCTATTTTATACTCAAAGAGTGCCTTATTAAGCAATCCTTTGGCCTTTAAGATATCACCCAGACCTAAATGCCCTCTGAAATTGGAGGAATCTAATTCTACAACCTTCTTGAATTCCTCTAATGCCTGATTATTTAACCGTCTCCTGGCAAATATCTCTCCGAGCTTAAGATGCCCCTCTACACTATCCGGCTTAAGCTCTACTGCCTTTTCATACTCCAATATCGCCTCATCCTCCAGCCCCTTTCTCTTCAAAATCTCTCCGAGACCTAAATGAGCATCTAAATTGGAAATATCTAACTCTACAACTCTTCTGAACTCAGCCAGCGCCTTATCATCTAATCCCTTTTCAGCATATATCTCTCCGAGCTTAAGATGCCCCTTTACACTATCCGGCTTAAGCTCTATTACCTTTTTATACTCTAATACCTCCTTATCTCTAAGCCCCTTTCTCTCAAAAATCTCTCCGAGACCTAAATGAGCATCTAAATTAGAGGTATCTAACTCCACTACTCTTCTGAACTCAACCAGCGCCTTATCATCTAATTCCTTCCGGGCATATATCTCTCCGAGCTTAAGATGCCCCTCTATACTATCCGGCTTAAGCTCTACTACCTTTTCATACTCCAATATCGCCTCATCCTCCAGCCCTTTTCTCTTCAAAATCTCTCCGAGACCTAAATGAGCATCTAAATTGGAAATATCTAACTCCACTACTCTTCTGAACTCAACCAGCGCCTTATCATCTAACTCCTTCCGGGCATATATCTCTCCGAGGCTCAGATGGCCCTTTACACTATCCGGCTTAAGCTCTACTACCTTCTTATATACTGATATAGCCCTGTCCTCCAGGCCTTTTCTCTTCAAAACCTCTCCCAGACCAAGATATCCCCTAAAATTAGAGTCATCCATCTCAATTGCCTTTGTGAACTCTGATAAGGAATAATCAAGTTTCCCCTTTTTTAAATACTGAAACCCTGAATCTATATGCCTGATAGGATTGTCAGCAAATAGCCCTCTGATTCTCTTACCGGCAGATGAAGCAAAGGTGAGAAAGGAAAGTATCACCAGGGCAATAACAACAATCATTGCAACCTTCCACTTCTCCCCCTCTCTCTTCTGTGGTATAATGCCTTTGACAATTTTTTTCTCCTTCTCTCCCACCTCTCCCATTTTACACATCTTACAATTGCCTTCGAAACGTGCCCCTTCCTCAATAATCAACTTGGCTGTCTCAATGTTGCCATCAAGTCTACTGTTTTTATATAGGGTAACCTTCTCAAGAGCAGAGACATTCCCTGTTATCCTCCCCATATTTATAAAAGCCCTGGTCTTAATATCTGCATTTATAGTTCCACTCTCACCCAGAATAAATGTATCGCTTGTAATCTCCCCTTCCATCTTCCCGTCAAACCTGATAGTCCCTCTGGCCTTCAATATGCCCTTAAGCCCGATCCCCTTTCCGAAAAAGGAGTCCAAATCGCTCTTTTCTGATTTAGATCTCTTTCTCATAAATCCCTCCTACATCTGGTTACTTAACTCCCTAACCCTTTAACACTTATTGAGATTCCAACAGTGAAAATATATCAAAAACAACCAGAGTTCACAATAGATTTCTTTAGTTTTAATATCCTTTTAACAGATTCATCTACCCTTTCCACTGAGATGCTCCCCTTTTCCACCCCATCCATCAACTCCTTATATCCTCTCACCCCTCCCTCCCTATCATGGCAGATAAGGAGGATATCAGCGCCTGCATTTACTGCAAGAACCACGACATCTCTAAAGTTGTAGTTATCTGTTATTGCATTCATCTTAAAATCATCGGTAATTATTACCCCCCGGTATCCCATATCCTCCCTCATGATACCCTGAAGAATCCTCTTTGATAGGGTTGCAGGATAATCAGGATCGATCCCGGAATAGACGACATGGGCAGTCATAATTGCACTTAACCCTGATTTGATAGCAGCATAGAAGGGTCTCAACTCCACCTCCTTTATACGATCCAGACCATAATCTACTACAGGCAACTCTTTATGGGAATCAGCAGAGGTATCTCCGTGACCTGGAAAATGTTTTCCCACAGGGATAATGCCACTCTTCTGAAATCCTTTAATAGCCGCTACCCCTAAACATGATACCATATCCGGATCTGCACCAAAGGCCCTATCCCGGATAACAGGATTTTGAGGATTAGTGTTTACATCCAATACAGGGGCAAAATTCAGATTTATCCCTATCCTCTGCAATTCCTTACCCATGGCCCTGGCATTGGACTCTACAAGTTCCTCTGAACCCTTTGCTCCAAGTTCCCCGCTCCCTGGAAACTGAGGGAAAGGGGCATTAAGTCGTGATACACGTCCACCCTCCTGATCCACCGAAATAAATAGCGGCGCCTTATGACCGGCTGAATGTGCACATTCCTGCAATTGATGACATAGCATACTGATCTGCCCGGGGGTTTCTATATTATGCGAAAACAGAATAACCCCCCCTATCCTGTATTTAATGATCAGTTCTGCTATTCCTTCTGATAGAGATATTCCCTCAAACCCCACCATTAGCATCTGCCCGATCTTATCTTTTATCGACAGATCCTCTATTGTAGTGGAATATGGGATATGCTGTTTATCACTCATTATTCATTATCTTTAACCTAAATTGAGCGATTCTTTCATGTCGGGCGAGACGCCCGACCTACTGTTGTGTGAAGCATCAACCCTTTCCAGTAGGACAGGCGTCCCGCCTGTCCTCACTCATTATCTTATCCAAGTCATCCAATGCCCTCTGAACGATCTTGTTATTCCTGAGAGACCTCTCTTTGATCCTTTTTTTCAGGGGTGGGAATAATCCAAAATTGATATTCATTGGCTGGAAATTCTTCGAACCGGATGTAGTTATGTATCTCACCAGTGCCCCAATCGATGTGGTATCGGGAAATATCCGGGGTTCTTTATCCTTTACAATATTCACGGCATTTATCCCTGCTAAGAGCCCTGTGGCTGCTGATTCGATATATCCCTCCACCCCGGTAATCTGCCCTGCAAAGAGGATACTATCCCTCCCCTTTAACTGAAGTGTGGGGATCAACAATCTCGGTGAGTTTACGAATGTATTTCTATGGACACTCCCATACCGGACGAACTCTACCCTTTCAAGACCCGGTATGGTTCGAAATATCCTCTTCTGTTCACTATAGGTAAGTTTGGTCTGCATTCCTACCATGTTATATAACCTTCCCTCTACATCCTCTCTTCTGAGTTGAACCACTGCATATGGTCTTTCTCCATTATCCGGCCTCTGAAGTCCCACAGGTTTAAAAGGTCCGAATGAAAGGGTATCCTTACCCCTCTCTGCCATTACCTCTATCGGCATGCACCCCTCAAAATAGGATATATTTTCAAAATCTCTCAAAGGAATCCTCTTGCCTTTCAGTATATCTTCACAGAAACGATAATACTCTTCCTCTGACATAGGACAATTGATATAATCTGCTCCACCCTTGTTATACCTCGATCCAAAGAATACCTTCTCATAATCTATGGACTCACCATCTACTATAGGTGATATCGCATCATAGAAATATAGATGCTTCTCATTGACCAATTCCTTTATGTGCTCTGCTAAACTGTCCGATGTAAGGGGGCCTGAGGCAATGATCACAGTTGAATCCGGAGGTATCTCTGTTACCTCCTTGCGCACTACCTCTATATTTGCATGTCTGCTAATGATCTCTGTTATTATGGAACCGAATCTATTGCGATCTACAGCCAGTGCCAGGCCTGCCGGTACCCTGGTTTTATCAGCAGTATGGATAATAATAGAGTTCAGTCTCCTCATCTCTTCCTTTAGGAGTCCTGCTGCATTTTCTGTAGAATTTGATCGAAGAGAATTACTGCAGAGTAGTTCTGATAGAAAGGATGTACGATGTGCAGGGGTATTTTGGATAGGTCTCATCTCGTAGAGTCTCGCCTTCACACCCCTCTCTGCCACCTGCCAGGCTGCCTCACAACCTGCAAGTCCACCCCCTATGATTATGACTTCGGAACAGTTACTCATACATTTAGGAATTTCGTAACTTCAAACTAATTTCAGTAAGTTATTCGTAACGACTCAGGTTGTTTAGACTGTAGTCTGTTAGGACTCCCAACCGCTCTGAGCTTTGTATGATCTCGCATATTTCTTCCTCACTATTCAGCTAAATACCTATAGACTATCCACCTGAGTAGTTACAGTTATTCTTTTAAAGAGTGTCTAAAGTTATTGAACTCACTTACGAAGATTTCTGATAATCACACCCCTTTTTGCCACATTTGAGGTATTCCCCGTCTTTGCCCTTTTTTTCAACAAGGAATGTCCAACCACACATGGGGCATAACCCTGGAACCGGTCTTTCCCATTCAGCAAACTTGCAGTCAGGGTATTTACTGCAACCGAAGAAGACCCTCCCCTTCTTGGTTCTCCTCTCTGCCAAATAGCCGTCACATCCCTTCTCAGGGCAAGTTATACCAAGGCTTACCGGCTTTGTAAATTTACACTCAGGATACCTTGAACATGCCATGAATTTTCCATAGCGACCATTTTTTATTACCAGAATAGTCCCGCATTTATCACACTTCTCATCAGTAACCTCTTCCTCTATCTTTATCCCCCCATCTTCTCCTTCCACTATCTGTTTTGTGTTTTTACAGTCAGGATATCCGGAGCATGCGAGAAACTTCCCGTACCTCCCCCACTTAATGACCATGCCCTTGCCGCACTTCTCACATATCTCATCGGTATGTTCTATTTCACTCTTGACATCCCGCATATTGATCTCTGCCTCTTTTATATCTGTCTGAAATGATTTGTAGAAGTCCTGGAGGGTCTCCACCCATCCACTGCTCCCCTCTTCTATCTTATCGAGCTGATCCTCCATGTTGGCTGTGAACTCAACATTGAGTATATCCGGAAAATTCTCTACCAGGAGATCTGCAATGAGAAATCCCAGAGTAGTCGGATAGAGATTTCTCTTTTCCCTCCTAACATATTCTCTATTCTGTATGGTACCCATTATGGCTGCATAGGTGCTTGGTCTCCCTATCCCATTCTCCTCCAACTCCTTTATAAGGGTCGCTTCAGAGTACCTTGGAGGTGGCTGGGTAAAATGTTGATCGGGTGTGATCTTGAGGAGTTCCAGTACCTCACCTATCTTTAACAATGGAAGGATTTCATCCCTCTTTTTCCTCTTCTCATCTGTCTCAGCTCCCTCATCTCTTTCGTCCTTCTTTTCTACATATACCCCCATGAATCCCTCGAACCTTATCACAGAACCGCTGGCCCTGAAGATATAATTACCTGCCTCAACATCTATAGTGGTAATATCAAGGATAGCCGGCATCATCTGACTTGCTACAAATCTCTTCCATATAATCTCGTACAGGGACATCTCTTCCTTAGCTAAGTATCCCTTAAGCCTTATAGGCTCCCTCATTACAGAGGTGGGACGGATCGCCTCATGTGCCTCCTGGGCACCCTTCCTGCTCTTGTATATATTGGGGGTCCCTGGTAAATACTTTGCCCCGTATCTTGCAGCTATATAATCCCGCACAGCAGATATGGACTCCCCGGAGATCCTTGTCGAATCTGTCCTCATATAAGTAATCAATCCAACAGGCCCCTCCTCCCCGATATCTATCCCCTCATACAACTTCTGGGCAATAACCATTGTCCTTTTAGGTGAAAACCGGAGCTTTCGAGACGCCTCCTGCTGAAGAGTACTGGTTATAAATGGAGGGACAGGGTTTCTCCTGCCCTCTTTTTTCTTGATATCACTGACCTTAAACCTTACCCCTTTAAGATCAGAGAGGATAGACAGAGCCTGATCTTCCTTTGCTATCTTGATCTTTTCCTTACCTTTACGAAGTAATTTAGCATTGAATGGCGGTGGATTTTCTCCTTTAAGAGCGGCAGTAATTGACCAATATTCCTCCGGGACGAATGACTCTATCTCCCTATCCCTCTCACAGATGAGACGGAGGGCAACAGATTGAACCCTGCCGGCGCTGAGACCCCGCTGTACCTTTTTCCACAAAATAGGGCTTATCTTATATCCAACAAGGCGGTCTAGTATCCTCCTTGCCTGCTGGGCATAGACCTTATTCTTGTCAATTCTCCCGGGGTTCTTAATTGCCTTCATAACCCCATTCTTCGTGATCTCATTAAAAAGGACACGGTAGATCTCCTTACCCTTACTATCTATTTCAAGGAATACATGATGGGCTATTGCCTCCCCTTCCCTGTCCGGATCAGGCGCCAGATAGATATTATCCACCTCCTTTGAGGCCATCTTTATCTCTTTCAATACCTTAGCCTTACCTTTGAGAGTTACATATTCGGGGGTAAAACCATTCTCCACATCGACACCCAACCTATTTTTAGGGAGATTCTTTATATGTCCTATTGATGCTTTTACATCAAAATTTTTACCGACTATCTTCTTTATCGTCCCTGCCTTAGCAGGAGACTCCACTATTATCAATGACTTCGACTTCGGCATCCTTTCCTCCCATAAAATATCAAATACCTAATATCAAATATCAAACAAATTAAAAAATAAATTCTTCATTATCTGTAACAAATATGTAACTACTCAGGTTGTTTAGACTGTAGTCTGTTAGGACTGCGCAAAGAACGAATCAAGGCTCCCAACCGCTCTGAGCTTTGTATGAT
>QIDP01000185.1 GCA_003229375.1 Nitrospirota bacterium | reverse complement strand
GCAGGACATTAAATGGCTTCAGGCTTGAAAATTTTCTGTATAAGGAATTGACCATTGAGGAAGGAATGAGCCATAAGGAGGTGATCTCATCTACTCTCGGATCATTGGTAGAAGAGAATGCTATCAAAGAAGAGACTGTTGTTTCTTCGATCCCTCCTCAGGCAGCCGTCTTAAGAAATATAACACTCCCCTTTAAAGATACAAAAAAGATTAGACAGATAATAAAGTATGAAATAGAGTCTGATATTCCATTCCCTATAGATGATATGACCGTCGATTTTATGGTAACTAACAGGGAGTCTCCTGAAAAGACAGATGTCATGGTAGTAGCTGTCAATAAAAATGTGATCAGGGACCACCTTGAGGTATTGAATAATTGTGGTTTAGATCCATATATGATCGATATAAATTCATTTGCCCTTTGCAATAGTTTTGCCTTTCTCCAATATCAAAATCAAAATTTGGGTTCATATTCAGCATTTGATTTCAGATCTTTATTTGATCTTTGGAAGAAAGATCATGACCATGAAGGTCCCGGGGATTCAACTGCCCTGATTGATATAGGTGCCGGCAAAACATCCATAAATATATTGCGGGGCGGCATCCTAAAATTTACCAGATGCCTGCCAAAGGGTGGAAACTATATTACTGAAGCTATTATGAAAGGACTAAATATCACTTACACAGAGGCGGAGAAGCTGAAAAGGAGCGAGGAGATAGTAGATATCACACAACTCTCGGATATAGTTGACTCTGCCTTAGCCGATATCCAGAGGGATATAGCACGCTCCTTCCATTATTACAAGACAAGGTACAAAGAAGAGACAATTATCAATGAAATTATCCTGACCGGTGGATGCTCAAAAACTAAGTTTATTGTAGATAATTTTTCAAGAAGATTTAATATAAAAACATCTCTATTCAATTTCTGCGAAGACATACCACACTCCCCCGGCAATATCTCTCTATCTGATATATCCCCATTCCTCCCGGTAGGGATGGGATTAGCACTTAGGGGGATAAATAAGGGTAATATTTCGGTTAATCTTAGAAAGGAGGAATTCCTCTTCAGGAAAAGTTATCATGATATCAAGGGGAGGTTGATATTTGCTGCTGCCTCTTTGATCTTTATATTCCTCCTTTCGGTCTTTGATCTGTACTATCATCTAAGCGTGAAGGAGGAGCGATTTAATTCCTTAAGTACTCAGGTGCGATCTATTTTTATGGAGACATTTCCCGAGGTAAAGACGATTGTAAATGAGGTCCAGCAGATGAAGAGCAAGATAAAGGAGAATAATGACAAACTGCGGGGCTTTGGTGGTGTGGTAGGCGCCCAGCTTTCTTCCCTGGAACTCCTTCGGGAGCTAAGTTTGAGGATTCCGGAAGATATAAAGATAGATATCACCGAGATGATGATAACACAAGAGACTATCAGGATAAATGGACGTACAGACTCCTTTGACTCGATAGATGATATCAGAAAGGGGCTGGAGGGATCCTCTTACTTCAAGGAGGTAAAGATAACCGATACCAAGGCAAAGGCCAATGAAAATCAGGTTGATTTTAAGGCGAGTATCTCATTAACAGGTGGTGTATAATATGTGGTAAATTATCAATGGGTTAATTATTACTATGAAATTAGCTAAAAGGGAAAAAAACATCGTCATTTCAGGAGGAATAGTTGTTTTTATATTACTCCTGTTTGCATTCGGATTCACACCTGCGGTGGAGAGGATGGAGATGTTGGGTAGATTGGCCATAAAGAAGAGGACAGATCTCAAGGAGATAATCAAGTTGAAGGAGGAGTATCTATCTCAAAAGAGTGTGATTAATGGGATTAACAGGGAACTATCAAAAAAGAGAAAAGGATTTGCCATATTCTCGTTTCTGGAGGAGGCTGCCAATAATCTGGGTATAAAGGGAAATATCATATCGATGAAGCCCTCCAATGCCGTTATAGGAGATATGTATAAGGAGTCTTCGATAGAGATAAGGGTTGAGGGGATAACCCTTAAACAGCTCACTGAATATCTCTACAAGATAGAGAGTACGGATCAGGTACTAAAGATCAAAAGGCTTAAGATAAAACCCAGAACAGAAGATCCCCGGATATTAAATGTTACATTTAAGGTCTCGACATTTGACTTGCTAAAGGATAAAAGGTTATAATTTAAAAAGGAGGTTGACGGATGAAAGTAAAAAGGTCAAATCAAAAAGGTTTTACACTGATAGAACTTATGGTAGTTATTGTTATTCTTGGTCTACTTGCCGGAATTCTTATGCCGAAATTCCTCGGCAGGACAGAACAGGCACGCAGAACAAAGGCCACTGTACAAATTAGAAACATAGAGAGTGCCTTAAGATTGTTTAAACTTGATAACGGTTTTTACCCATCAACAGAGCAGGGGCTGGAGGCACTGATAAGTGAGCCTACGGTTGGAGAGATACCCAAACACTGGAAAGAAGGAGGGTATATGGAAAAAGGGAAGGTGCCTCTTGATCCGTGGAAAAATCCATTTCAATATATCTCTCCAGGCATTAACAACTTTGATTATGACCTGTCTTCCCTGGGCGCTGATGAAGAGGTAGGTGGAGAGGGCAGATACGCAGATATCAATAGCTGGGAAATTGAATAAAATTAATTTAAATAAAAATGGCTATACACTGATTGAACTCGCCATAGTAGTCCTTCTTATTGGTCTTATTGTATCTATAGCATTCCCGAGATTTGGAGGTATCCTGCCACAAAGAAGACTGGAAAAGACTGTCAATATGCTTATCGGGACGATCAAACAGGTGCACAACAGGGCAGCAACAAGCAAAAAGATTTACAGGTTAAACTACAAGCTAAATTATCATATTAATCTCAAAGAGGATGAATTTTGGGTAACTTATCTGGGGGAAGGAAACGAGGAGATCGAAGACACTTCAATTCTATCCCGGAAAAAAAAGCTGCCTGATGGCATTACATTCAAGGATATTACCACACAGTATAATGGAAAGATTATAGAAGGTGCGACATCTACCCTCTTTCTCCCTACAGGCCTTATTGAAAATACTACCATCCACCTAAGAGATCGGGATGAGAAGATATTCACACTTATTATAAAACCTTTAACAGGGAGGGTCGTGGTTGAAGAAGGTTATGTGGAAGTGGAATATTAATGGTTTTACCTTGCTTGAGGTTATGATAGCAGTAGCGATTATAGCCATGACGGCTGTTACCATCATCCATACACGCAACCGTAGTCTCGATATGCTAAGCGAATCAATAAATATTACAACAGCAACACTCCTGGCTAAACAGAAGATGGTAGAGGCAGAGATAAAGGGCTTTCCGGAGACCGGAGAGGATGAGGGCGATTTTGAGGAAGAGGAATACAAATGGCTTCACTGGAGGAGGATTGTATCTCCAATGAATTTCTCTGAACACATACGAAAGATAGAGGTTATAGTCTCATGGAAGAATGGAGAAAAAAGATATGTAAATTTGATAACCTATATCGCAGAGAAAAAAATATTAGCTGCCCCTCAGGATTAAAATAAATATCGTATCCCGAACATCAAATTAAAACCACTCAGGTCTGTTTCCCATGACCTGTATCTTCCTTTGTTTACAGTAGTTCCATTAATCACTGTGTCCTCGGTTACGTTGCTAACAGTATCTCCCTTGTTATATATCCAGTCGAGGGCCACATTAAGGATTAGATTTTCTCTGGCAAAAAAATCTAATCCTGTCCCGATCTTTAATGCAAGAGAATTATCCATTATCACATCTTCATTGTTTGCATTAAAAGAAGATGACTCATTAAAGCTATTTATATTTATCCCCATCCCAACATCAATATAAGGAGTTACTGTCTGAGACAGGGGATATCTGAACTGTATCGAAGGGATCAGGGATATTGTCTTTACATCTCCCCATTCACTACCATCTACCTTTATATCGGTCTTGCGGTATGTCATGGTCAGATCAAGGGCTATACGTTCGGTGAAACCATAAAATATATCAAATCCGTATACCCCTGAGTTATCTGCGTCGGAAGATCCAAGATCAGAGCCAGGACCGGTATAAGTACCTTTATCAATAACATCCCCTCTATGTATGGCAACACCCCCGATCATCCCAAAACCGAACTTTCCCTTTATATTTATATCCTCACCGCTGGCACTGGTTGAGGCCATAATGAGAATAACAGATAATATCAATGACAACAACGTCTTCATTTAGTCTTCTCCTCTCTGAATAATTAATTAGGTTTATTGTATTGTATTGTAAACTATCAGGGACCTTTAGTATACCCAGAAAAGAGCAAAACTCCTTGTGTATCCATGGGCAACGCCTCTCCCCATGAAGGCGGGTGTCTCTAAGTATTCAAGTCCCATATGCTTTGATACCCAATAACCCAGGCAGAACTCCCCCTTCCACAGATCATAATCCGAGGAGAGGGTCCCGCCAGAGCTGCCCCCTGCGTTATTCCCCTCGGCCAGTAGTATATCGGTCTTCACCCTTAAAAAGAAATCCTTGATGCTGAAGCCAAGCTCCAGAAGGACCCGCCATTCATCTGAAGGTTTTATGCCGAGATTATCCTCCAGCCTCCACCTGTATGCCCCTTCCAGGCCAAAGTAACCGCCCCCGAAGACATCCCAAAGGGATCTCCCTATGAGCATTCTCAGCTCATAGTCATACTGTCCGTTTCCAATAGCAAGATTTCCAAACTCATTTGTATCTACATTTTCATACGCCTCGGGGATCTTCACCTGTCCCTGCACAGTGATTATAAATTTTTGACTTCCAATCAGGGGCTTGTCACTGATGAGGAATTTGAAACCTACATCTATATCCCCTATACTGCTCGGTGCTACATCTGCAGCCGAGGTTTCACTTTTCAACGATTTATAAGGAACCTGCAAGGTAAGACTAAGCCTGTCATGGAGACCATATTCTATGTAAAATGCCACATTCCAATCTGTAAAATCACTGTTAGCACCACTTTCTATATTCTCCTTCTTTCGGCGCTCGACCTCGTCTGACGACCCCCATGCCATTTCATCAGGACTATAACTGGTATCCGAGAAGTAATAGTTAAAGGTCAACCTGGTATATGATCCCCCTTTTGGTACTGTCCATCCACCTGCAAATACTTCACTGCTATATAAGGCCATACAGAATACGAGAGTTATTGATATCAGAAACAATCTTTTAAACACCATGGTTCTCCTTTCTATAGATTTACATATAACAAAGTCCCTGAATAGCCCCCGAACAGCAAGACAAGCGGGACAAGCGAAATCCTCGATGACGTAACCACTTAAACCGTTTAAATTATAGCATTATGTAATTTATTATCATTTCAGCTATTCTCTCCTCCTTAATTATCAGCAGGAAAGAAGTAGCGAACTCCAAAGAGGATCTGGACACTATTCAGGTCTACATCCCCGGCAGGTATTCCAGACCTTTCAGTCTTTGCTTTTGCTGTATTATAAAACCAATCAGCATTAATATTAAGGGAGATATCCTCGGTGATAAAATAATCCATCCCACCCCCTATTTTAATGGCCAAAAAATTCTCCATCACGTCATTTATATTAATACCTAACCCAAAGTTCAAATAAGGAGTAAAGATCTCTGATGCAGGGGCCCTCAACTGAATCAAAGGCATCAGGGTATAAGTAGTTATCGATTCAGACCACTTTTCTGTTGTACCTATTCTTTCGTAATCTATATCGGTCTGACGCCGGCTAAGGCTCAAACCAATAGATAGATTCTTGTCTATGCCATAAAATCCCTCAATACCGCCTACCCCTGTCATAGCAGATGCCTCGGAAGAATAGGGATAAACAGTATACCCTGAAATTTCCTCTTTCCATTCATCAAGAGGCCCACTGATAGGTATGGCACCACCACCGAATAGACCGATGTAAAATCTTCCGGTTGTGTCTACGGCATAGACAGGAGTTGACAGCATAATAACTGATATAAAAAATGCCAGCAACACAATCATATTTCTCTTCATTTTGTTACCCCTTTCTTAATTAAATCCAAAACCATCCTCTTGAATTATTATCAGCAGGATAGTATGTTCAAATGCTATGAAATGTTACTCAAAAAAATAGCGAACCCCCAAAAGAACCTGTAAGCTATCCAGATCCGTATTCCACTTCCTAACTTCTATTCCAGAGCTGTTAATTCTTCTGGTTTCTGCCCTGCTATACTTCCAACCGGTATTATTAGGAATCCAGGCTGCCTTAATATTAAGGGCAAAATCCTCGGTGATAAAATAATCCATCCCTGCCCCTATTTTAAAGGCAATAGTATTATCCATCCTGATATCGTCATCCGAGACAGCATTTATATTAATTCCCATCCCAAAATCAAAATAAGGGACCAGGTAGTCTGATACAGGAATCCTTGGCTGTAATGACAGTACCAGGCTATAAGTCGTCACATCTCCCAATTCATAACCGGTCTTTTCATCGGTTATACCAGTCTTGCGGCGGGTCATGTCAAAGGTAACGGATAGGTTATCGCTTATGCCATAAATTCCCTCAATACCGAATACCTCTCCAATACTTGCTTTAGAAGCGATATCAATGCTTCCTGAATTTATACTGGTGTCATAATCATTGATAGGATCGTTGGTGGGTATGGCAGCGCCCAATGACAGGCCGATGCCGAGTCTTCCCGCTATGTCTCCGGCATAGGCAGGAGTTGATACCATGACAACGGATATTACAAATGCCAGCAACACAATCATATTTCTCTTCATTTTGTTACCCCTTTTCTTTTTAAAAGCCATTAAATTAACTTATAACTTTAATAACAATTAAAAGTTGAAAATTATTCATATCACTCTAATTTTTAAAGACTAAAAATGCAAATTCCTATATATTTAAGTATTCCTTATAGGGTGAAATATAATTCGAAAAATATACACTTAATACATTTACATGTCAAGAAAAAAAATTAAGTTTTACTTAATTTTCGATTTTAAAATAAAGCCACATGAGCTGGTTTAGAGATATGTTTGTCTATAATTTACCTTTAAAATGTATATTTTTATGGCTCTTCTCCCAATTACTACGGTACAGGTAGAGGTATCGGGATAGGATCACTAGCCTGAAAGATTTTAAGTATGAAGTATTTAAGA
>QIDP01000093.1 GCA_003229375.1 Nitrospirota bacterium | reverse complement strand
TGGTGAGCTACCCGGTCTTGAAGAATTACTTGACTACATTTGTATTCTAATGAGGTAGATGCACTTTATATAAAATTAAGCAATAAGAAGCCTGATGGTGTAGTAGAGATTTCTGAAGGAGTAAATTTAGACACCACTGTAGATGGTAAAATTGCGGGGATAGAAATTCTTGATGCTTCTAAAAAGATGGATTTGAAAACCATTTTGACTTATACATTGGAAATAGACAAGAAAAGCTTATTAAAGAAGATTGCCTAACACTTAGAAATCCTCTATTTGTCAAGAGAAAAAGCATCCCTCTCCGGAAATTTAATGAAATCATTTCCTTTTTATTATTAAATAATTGTCAAATCTCAACAGGTTGTCCGGGATGTAACCCCATTCCCCTAATTTAGAAAACGAACCTTTCCTAAGTTGTGATCATGAATGCCCTTATGAATAACAAGGTCTTTTCCTTTATTTAGTCCTGAGTTATAGGCATCTTTACTACTTCCGGAATAATACGATCTTTCCGTACAGATTCTGGGATTTCTGCGTCTGTAATATTCCCTTAATCGTGGGTCTCCCTTCCATATCAAACTCCTGGATTTATTTTCCGCTACCTGCATTTCTAATTTATCAGAAAAGCCATGCAAGAGGCCATATGTAAAGGTCCTGCGATGTCTGTTACCGGTAATTTTCTTTTTGTGTCTATGCTCCAACCATAACACCTCAGAGATATTGTGAAGATAGTCATGTACATATTCAGCCATCTCAATATTTTCAGGGGTACCGTGAATCTCTAACACCCGGCCTTCCTTATTTTTATGTTGATCGTATCCAAATACCCAAATAGCTTCAATGAAGAAATATTTGGCGAGTATAGTCCCAATTAAAGATTTCATAGGATTTCTTCTTCCAATCTCTCCGATCTGTTTATGTATATAATTCCAATTGGTTTCTGAATCCAATAGAGAGATATTATATTTTAATAAAAGCTCTTGCGCCTTGACCATCGCCAACTGAGCTTCATGGTGGTTTTGACTTTGTGCTAATGCCAGTAACTTGTGTATCTTGTCTATCATTTTATTAGCTTTAAGGCCAAGTTTTGACTTGCTTTTGCTTCCAGCCCAGATTTGAAGATCTCCGGAGGCTTTATGATCAAAACAATTTTCATGACAGATTTTTTGGAAAACTTCCCCATGTGGCAGAGCATCTCTGATCCTCAAAATCTCTTCTACATATTGATGGGCCATTTCATGATAGAGCACTTCCTGAGAATATGCCCAGGGATAATTTTTAATTAAAAAGGCGCTTATTAAGAGATTTCTTTTATGACCTCCATCCCATTTACCCAAAATGTTTTCCGAAGTTAAAAGATCAATATTTGGAAGTTGCATTCTATTTCTAAAATAATGATAATTTGCAATTTCCCAATCCTTTTTTAACTGTCTAACCCATAAGGTTTTTATCTTTGAATCAAGGTCTATCATTTGTATCCTATGGAATTTACCCCTTCATTCCCTCCCCTGCCCTTTTCTTCAGCCTCTCATTGTTCTCGTGCCGTTTATCCAAGATTACCAAATTTAAACTGAATTATGCTGAGGATGGCAAGCGCAACCGTCTCTGTCCTCAATATGTTCGGCCCCAGCCCTGTCGGGACAAAACCAAAACCCTTCGCAATCCTGATCTCTTCTATGGAAAAACCCCCTTCAGGTCCTATGATAACAGCGATATCCTTTGGGATGGAATCTCTGTTCAAGACATCCCTCAGCCCCATTTCCTTCTCCTCTTCCCAGAGGATCAACTTCAGGTCACATCCATTGCAGAGGGTACAGAATCGTTGAATATCTACAATCTCTTCCGGTATCTCAGGTATGGTTGCCCTCATAGATTGTCTTGCTGCCTCTCTTGCAATCCTTTGCCATCTCTCTATCTTTTTTGGCGCCTGCTGGCTGTCTATCTTCACTATAACCCTTTCGGTCTTCATAGGGACAAGCAGGGATACCCCTAGCTCTGTACCTTTCCGGATGATAATATCCATCTTATCACCCTTTGGTATCCCCTGACCAATAACAATCCTGATTAATGGTTCTATACCCCTTTCCCCCCTCTCTACAATATCTCCGATAACCTCCTTCTTAGTAACCCTGATCAATTCTACCAGATACTCACCGCCTATCCCATCCAATATAGTCACCTTGTCTCCGGCAGAGAGGCGAAGGACCTTCCTAATGTGATTCACATCGCTTCCCTTTATTATTACCCTGTTTTTGATTATCATCTCCGGGGCTACAAAAAATCTATGCATGATTTTATCTTAAATATTGATTTTCTTATCCAATTTACTCAAATCATAAGAATAGAGAGCAGATTGCAAATATTATGAAACAAAATCAATTTAAAAGCAAATGTTTCCAGTGCAAAAGCTGAAAACAAAATTCTGCTTGACAACAGGAGACCAAAATACTAAGGTATATTCTATGTAGGCACGTAGCTCAGGGGGAGAGCGCTTGTCTGACGCACAAGGGGTCGGCGGTTCGAAACCGCCCGTGCCTACCAAAAAACTCTCTCCGGCATTAAGATATTACCGGTTTTTTCATAAAAAAATTGAATATTCAGGAGAGCCATGTGTTACCTCCCCTCTGGCTATAATTCTTTCGCCTTTATAATGCTTATAGGGCCGGAAATTTACCGGTAATATGAGGTAATCCTGGTGCAAAATTCAGGTAATAAATCTCCATTATTTTCCATGAAGAAGGGTGATCTTTTAAAGGAAACAGATAATAATAAAAGATTGATTATGGTCATAGGCGGCGCCAGAGGGGGGAAGAGTGATTTTGCGCTAAGTTTAGCAGAGGATATGGGTGATAGAAGGATATATCTGGCAACAGCAGAGGCCCTGGATCAGGAGATGGAGGAGAGGATCAGACTACACAAAGAGACGCGTTCTGACCTATGGGAGACAGTGGAAGAGCCTTTAGAGATTATAACGGCACTGTCTGATCTTAGGGAAAGGTGTGATGTGGTTGTACTTGATTGCCTTACACTTTGGCTCTCTAATCTTATCACAAAAGGTGACAATACAGATAAGGTGATACTGGAAAAGGTAGAGTTATTGTCTAAGATAACCTTTGATTTGGATTACAGTATGGTGGTTGTATCCAATGAGGTTGGTATGGGGATTGTTCCGGAAAACAGATTGGCACGGAGATTCAGGGATATTGCAGGGAGGTCTAATCAGATATTGTCAGATACTGCCAATGATGTCTATATGCTAATGGCAGGGATACCTGTTAAGATAAAGTAAAAGGGTAACCGTTCACGGTTCACGGTTTACAGTTAATGAAAACAGAAAGTAAAAGGAAATTGAAAAAACTGTAAACTGATACAATTAAAGATATTTATGGAAAAAATCAAGGAAACACTTAAGAGGATCGAGTCAATCCCGGCGAGGCTTTATGCAGATGCCAGGAGGCATTTAGATAGACTGGCTATACCAAGGAGGAGTCTTGGACGTCTGGAGGATATAGCACAGCGATATGCTGCAATAAAGAATCTTAAGGTATCTCCTGTCAGAAAAAAGGTGATATTTACCTTTGCAGGTGATCATGGTGTCGTGGAAGAGGGTGTAAGTGCCTTTCCTAAGGAGGTTACACCGCAGATGGTCCTCAATTTCCTGCGTGGTAGTGCTGGTGTAAATGTCCTGGCAAGACATGCAGGTGCAGAGGTAGTGGTAATAGATATTGGTGTAGATTACGATTTCAAACCCCAACAAGGTCTGATCATAGATAAGGTGGGATACGGGACAGGAAACATCGCTAAGGGCCCTGCAATGACATACGAAGAGGCAGTAAGATCGATCAATATAGGTATAGCTTTAATGGATAAGTGGAAAGAGAAGGGAACTGACATAGTAGGTACAGGAGACATGGGTATAGGAAACACTACCCCGAGTAGCGCCATATTGGCTGCTATGAGCGGGAGGAATATAGAAGATGTGACAGGAAGGGGAACAGGGATAGATGACGATGGATTAAAGAGGAAAATATCCACGATAAAGAAGGCGCTGGATATCAACAGACCTAATCGAGATGATCCGATAGATGTCCTTGCCAGGGTGGGTGGATATGAGATTGGTGGTATTGCCGGTCTTATCATAGGCGCTGCTGCCAGCAAGACACCTGTTGTTGTGGATGGTTTTATCTCGGGTGCAGGCGCATTGATCGCCATCAGACTCGAACCAAAGATAAAGGAGTATATATTTGCCTCACATAATTCTGTTGAGTCCGGGCACAGGATCTTCTTTGATATCTTAGGAGATGAGCCACTCCTTGATCTCAATATGAGGTTAGGTGAGGGTACAGGTGCTGCATTGGGAATTAGTCTCATAGAAGCAGGGATCAGGATATTCTCGGAGATGGCTACATTTGAGGATTCAGGGGTCAGTGAAGGGGAATATTAGTAAGATACTCTACAAAGTTTCTCTTTAACTTGCAAATATAATTACAACTTGTTATTATAATATTTTTATGAAAAAGATATTATTTCTCTGTACAGGAAATTCTTGCCGGAGCCAGATGGCTGAAGGATTTGCAAGGCATCTGGGAAAGGAATTGTTAGAGGTCTGGAGCGCCGGTCTTAAACCTGCCGGTGTGAATCCGCGGGCAATTCAAGTCATGAAAGAGGTGCAAATAGACATCTCGGATCAGACCTCTGATAAGCTGAATAAGGAGAGAACGAAAGATATAGATATGATTATTACCCTCTGCGGGGATGCTGAAGAGAATTGTCCTGTTACACCTCCACATATAAAACGCATTCACTGGCCCTTGAAAGATCCAGCCAGGGCAAAAGGGACCGATGAAGAGATAATTAAACAGTTTCGGGCAGTGAGGGATGAGATAAAAAATAGGGTAGAAGACCTGATTGTTTCTCTGGTCACTTAAATTAATTTTCGATTTTCGAACAAAAATCATATATTGATAAAAAGTGAAAAATAAAAAAACCTTCCACCTTTCATCTTTCACCCATCACCTAATATCTTTCACCTGCAACTTAAAGATATCCCACTCAGGTGGATAGTCTATAGGTATTTAGCTGAATAGTGAGGAAGAAATATGCGGGATCATACAATTTTGCCGGCTGTGAGTTAAAACTTGCAGAGTCTGAAAAGGTGTTGGGAGCCTTGATTCGTTCTTTGCGCAGTCCTAACAGACTACAAGTCTAAACAACCTGAGTAGTTACTCCCGTATAACTTATAATTAAAGGAAAGATCTGATGGAGATATTTCTGAATAAGGTAAAGATGTGTATAGATAAGTATGGGATGATAGTATCTGACGATATTGTTATTGTTGGTGTATCAGGAGGACCTGATTCACTTGCATTGTTGTATTCGCTCTATTATCTAAGGGAGGAGTTGGATATTGGTATAATTGTTGCTCATCTGAATCATCTGATAAGGGGTGAGGAGGCAGACATGGAAGCTGTTTTTGTAGAGTATCATGCGAAGAGGCTGGGACTCCCATGTACTGTAAAGAAGGTCGATGTGCCGGGATATATGAAGGAGAAGGGGCTATCCTCACAGGTAGCAGCAAGGGAGGTAAGGTACCGATTTTTTGAATCAGAACTCAAGAGACGTTCTGCTAATAAGATTGCCCTGGGGCATACAGCTAATGATCAGGCAGAGACCGTGTTAATGAGAATGATGAGGGGGTCCGGGATGAAAGGACTGGCGGGCATTCCTCCTGTACGGGATGGCATGATAATACGTCCCATGATAGAGATAACCCGGCGCGAAATCGAAGAATTTTTATCTGTTAAGGGTATTGAATATGTAAAGGACCCCTCAAATCTTGATTTCCACTATCTAAGGAACAGAATCAGAGGGGAGCTTATTCCTATTTTAGAAAGGGATTACAACCCCAGGATCATAGAGATACTTAGAAATTCTGCTGAAATACTCAAAGACGATGAGGATTATCTGTCTGGTTATTGCAAGGATATCTTTTGTAATCTCCTCATAGAGGAGAAGGAGGGGACTGTTATACTGGATGCATCAGGGTTGAGAGACCTGCACGTTGCCCTTCAAAGAAGGGTTTTGAGAAAAGGACTAAAGGTATTAAAGGAGGATTTGAGGAGGATATCCGGCAGGCATATTTCTGATATATTGAGATTAGTGAAAACAGGGGCATCTAACAGATATTTAGACCTTCCCGGTGATATTACTGTAAGATATACATACAATAGATTATATTTCTCTTTTTGTGGTAAAATGAGATTTACAGGACAACCATCTGCAGGTCATGGTGAGTCTATCCGGGTTTCAGAGAAGGCACTTATGATCCCCGGGTCTACTTCTATACCAGACCTCAATTTAAAACTTGACACTGAGATCAGAGATATAGATGACGTTGATCCCGATTTTAATAATAACTTGAAGGCACTCCTTGATTATGAAAAGACAGGCAGCTCTCTATGGATCAGGACAAGGCGTGCGGGTGACAGGTTTCATCCTTTTGGGATGAGCGGGAGCAAAAAGCTGAAGGATTTTTTTATAGATGAGAGGGTGCCGGGGGAGGAAAGAGACCGTATATTACTCCTTGTATCCGATAACAAGATACTATGGGTGGTGGGTATGAGGGTCTCGGAGGATGTGAGATTAACAGATGAGACCAAAAAGGTCTTAATAATAGATGTTGAGAGGCCCTGATCTTTTTCTTGTGGTATTTCTATATTATTTATGCTAAATTAATCTTAGAATAGGGGAAAAAATGAGAAAAAATAACGAGAAAGGAGAAACCAGATTGAATCAATTTTATAAGAACTTAGCCCTATGGCTGATAATAGGCCTTATAATGATAGCCCTTTTTAATATCTTTCCCTTTGAGAAGCCTCAGTATCAGGAAATTATATTCAGTGAGTTTATCAGTTCTGTGGAAAAGGGAGATATTGTTGAGGTTATTATTCAGGGTGATAATATAAGCGGAAGATTCAGCGATGGAAAGAGTTTTAAGACATATACCCCCAAGGACCCGGAGCTGATCAAGATATTGAGGGAAAAGGGTGTAAGGATAAATGCCCTACCGCCAGAACAGACTTCATGGTATATGAATATCCTGATCTCCTGGTTTCCTATGCTTCTCCTCCTTGGTATATGGATCTTCTTTATGAGACAGATGCAGGCAGGGGGCACTAAGGCACTCTCTTTTGGCAAGAGCAGGGCAAGACTCCTCTCTGATAAAAAGGGTAAGGCCACCTTTAAGGATGTTGCAGGTATAGATGAGGCAAAGGAGGAACTACAGGAGATAATAGAATTTCTTAAAGACCCCCCGAAGTTTCAGAAATTGGGCGGGAAGATACCTAAAGGGGTTCTATTGATGGGCCCTCCTGGAACAGGAAAGACCCTTCTTGCCAAGGCCATTGCAGGGGAGGCCGATGTCCCGTTCTTCAGTATAAGCGGTTCTGACTTTGTTGAGATGTTTGTGGGTGTAGGGGCATCGAGGGTGAGGGATCTTTTTGAACAGGGGAAGAAACAGGCCCCATGTATCATATTTATTGATGAAATTGATGCGGTGGGGAGACATCGTGGCGCCGGCCTGGGTGGGGGACATGACGAACGGGAACAGACCCTTAATCAGCTCCTGGTAGAGATGGATGGCTTTGAATCGAATGAAGGGGTTATAATGATAGCGGCTACGAATAGACCCGATGTCCTGGACCCGGCCCTTCTAAGGCCCGGAAGGTTTGATCGTCAGGTTGTGGTACCCCGACCGGATATAAAAGGCCGTAAAGGGATATTAGGGGTACATACCGTCAATATACCCCTTGCAAAGGATGTAGATCTAGGGGTATTGTCCAGAGGTACTCCTGGTTTTTCAGGCGCAGATTTAGCCAATCTGGTAAATGAAGCAGCCCTTCTGGCTGCCCGCCGTGAGAAGACCGAGGTAGATATGACCGATTTTGAAGATGCAAAAGATAAGGTCATGATGGGTGCTGAGAGAAGGAGTATGATAATAAGCGATGAGGAGAAGAATAATACTGCCTTTCATGAAGCAGGTCATACCCTGGTCGCAAGACTTCTTCCGGGAACAGACCCTATACACAAAGTAACAATCATTCCGAGGGGGAGATCTCTGGGTCAGACCCAGCAGTTGCCTATTGATGAAAAACATACATATCCGAGGGACTATCTGATAAATAATCTTATCATACTTTTAGGTGGAAGGGCCTCCGAGGAGATAGCGCTGAATCACCAGACAACAGGGGCAGGGAATGATATTGACAGGGCCACAGAGCTTGCAAGGAAAATGGTCAAGGAATGGGGTATGAGTGAACGTATGGGGCCATTGGCTTATGGGAAAAAGGAAGAGCAGATATTCCTCGGGAGGGAGATAGCGCAGCATCAGGACTATAGCGAGCAGACAGCTATTGAGATAGACGAAGAGGTTAAGAGGATGGTGATAGAAAGCTATAACGAAGCAAAGAGACTTATAGAAGAAAACAAGAAAAAACTCTATGCCCTGGCAGAGGCCTTGCTGGAAAAGGAGGTCCTGGATGGAACTGAAATAGATGAGATTATATTCGGGAAGACAAAGAAGGTGAGAAAGAAAAAGAGTGAGGCTGATAAGGAGAAGGCTGATAATAAGGAATTTAAAAAGGAGGCTGAGTCAAAGGATACGACGGGGTCCGATAAAAAGGTAAGGTCAAAACCTAAGGTAGAGCCAAAACCTAAGGTAGAGCCAAAACCTAAGGTAGAGCCAAAAGCTGAGGTAGAGTCAAAAGGTGAGGTAGATCTGAAAGGTGAAACACAATCCTAGAATAGAGATACTTGGAGATGAGATAGAGGTTACAAAAGAAATGGAGAGGATTGGAGTGGATCCTCGCGGTATAGAGTTAATGGCTCCCAAGGCATTGTTTCAAACTATAAAGTTGGAGGACGTGGGGAGCACAGCGGCAAATATCCTTAAACAGGAGATGTTATCACTGGATGGAGATGCTGCTGTGGCCAGAGGGGTAATCGATCATAGTGTTGATCGCTCAGACGTACTCTTGATAGGAAATGATAAAAACTACAGGGGGCTGATTCAGAAATTAAAGAAACAGCCCTTTGGTCTGGATACCATATCTCAGGAGATAGAAGAAGTATTAAACAATGTTACGTATGGGGCAAATCTTACCCTGTCATGCGGAAGGTATACCATTGATTTGAGTAAGCGTACCCATATTATGGGAATACTGAATGTTACTCCTGATTCGTTTTATGACGGGGGACGATTTCTAAAGGTCGGGGATGCCATCTCACGCGCTGAAGAGATGGTGAAAGAAGGTGTTGATATAATAGATGTAGGGGGTGAATCTTCCAGACCCGGTTCTGATCCCATACCGGCAGATGAAGAAGTAAGGAGGGTGCTCCCTGTTGTAAAAAATCTTGTCAGGGAATTAGATATGCCTATCTCTGTAGATACCTATAAGACTGCTGTTGCCAGGGCTGTTTTGGATGAGGGGGCTGCTATAATAAATGACATCAGCGGACTCAAGTTTGAAGAGGATATTGCCGGGGTAATAGCAGGATATGATGCAGGCGTTGTTGTTATGCATACCCCTGACAGACCCGGGACCATGCAGGAAAATCCTCATTATGAATCCCTCTTTTCAGAGATAATATCCTATCTTCGCACCAGTATAGAGAAGGGGATAAAGAATGGAATCAAACCTGATAAATTTATTATAGACCCCGGTATAGGCTTCGGCAAAAGAAAATGGGATAACCTCCGGATATTAAAAAATCTGCCAGAGCTTAAAAGTCTGGGCAGACCTATACTTATAGGGATATCCAGAAAGTCCTTTATTGGAAAGACATTGGACCTTCCTGTTGAAGAGAGGCTGGAAGGGACATTGGCTGCTGCTGCAGTCGGGGTTTTAAATGGCGCCCATATCCTGAGGGTACATGATATTAAGGAAATATCACGTGTTGTCAGGATGGTGGATGCTGTAAGGGGGTGCTCTTAATATCAAATATCAAAATATACATTTTAAAAGTAAATTATAGACAAGCATATTTCTCTAATCAACTTTCAAGGGGTTTTATTCGAAAATAGAAAATTAATTTATGGGTGGCATGGATAAACTTGTTTGTCCGTGGGTTAGGGTGAAAGGGTATTTTCATAGGAAGTTAGAATAGATAAGGAAGTATTCAGAAATATATTTACTTTTTAAATGTTTATTTTGATATTTGATAGCTGGTTTTTGGACGAACCCAAAGGAGAGAGGTTTAAACTATGGCAAAGTTGTGTGTAAATGTAGACCATGTAGCAACTGTCAGAGAAGCAAGAAAAACTATAGTTCCTGATCCGGTGGGAGCTGCAGTAGTTGCTGAACTTGCCGGTGCTGATGGCATTACTATTCACCTCAGGGAAGACAGGCGACATATTAAAGACAGGGATCTGCATCTAATACGGGAGATCGTCAAAACAAAACTCAATTTAGAGATGGCAGCCTCACCCGAAATTATCGGGATTGCACTCGGGGTACGCCCCGATCAAGTGACCTTTGTCCCTGAAAGGAGAGAAGAAGTAACTACCGAAGGGGGATTGAAGGTCGATTCACAAAAAAATTCACTCCGGGAGGTTATCAGCCACTTCCATGAGAAAAGGATCCCTGTAAGCCTCTTTATAGATCCTGACCCCGAACAGGTACGTGCATCGCGGGAAAGCGGGGCCGATTATGTGGAGATTAACACCGGTAAATATTCAGAAACAAAAAATGAATCAGAAGAGGATAAGGAATTTGAAAAGATATGTGAGGCGGTTAAGCTCTCAGCAGATATCGGTCTCAGGGTAAACGCAGGGCATGGTCTAACCTATAAAAATGTAACGAGAATTGCAAGACTAAAAGAGATCGAAGAATTTAACATAGGACACAACATTATTGCCAGGGCTATATTTGTTGGATTAGATAAGGCAATCAGAGAAATGATAAAGGTTATACAGCATCAGTGAAAATGTCCCAAAAAATGAAATATTTCAGGGGATTTTTGCACTTCGTCAAAAATGACTTTATTCTCATATTTTTCCATAAATCCGCGGGGATCATTCTCAAAAAAATTGACCACCAGGGGATCATCAAATGGTTTTAACAGTTTTTCCGAATTTTCAATATCTATAAGCAATACCAGAATCAGAAAAACTTCCCTCCTTCATCCACTTCTTGTAAGGCATACTTTATCAAATCCTCACCCATCCTGAAATTTGCCTTTTCTTTGAGAGCATCTAACTCCTTTTCTAATCGTTTAATAACACTCTCTTTTTTAGCCCATATCAGTATACCCACAATACCCATCACATTTAAGCCTAAATTTATAGCTATTGACCTCGCTAATTTATCATCAAGTAGCAAGATTTCGGCATTATTTTCCATTGCCAACGTAATTGCTTCAGATTCACCATTGTCTAAGTCTTTCCTTAAAACTCTTACGAGGGCCTTATCTTTGACTCCTAAGTGTTTCTAAATCTCTTTCAAGTTCCTCTATGTCATAATTTAGAGGTATATCTTCCTTGGATAGTATTTCCTGAAATTGCCATTTATTCAACCCGGCAAGCTCCCTTGCCTTTCCGAAACCAAGAATACTCTTCTGGTATAAACGAATGGCCAATTCAACCTTTAGTCGTTCCTTTAATTCAGAATCGGGAATCTTTAAAGAAAGCATTATGCTCTCAGGTATTTCAACTGATAAAGTTTGTTTAGCAGACATTTTTCCAGCCTCCTCTATCATTATGTTAAACTTCTATAAAACTATTATACAGCTAATTAATACCAAAAACAAATTAATTCTTTTCTTAATCTCTGATAACCTTTGGACACCATGTATCAATAAAAATCAAACTACTTGTTTCCATAAATATACCTATCATGATTTTCAGCAAGATCGGAAGGGCCCTCACAAATACCAATAACTTCTATTAATGGATCATCGTCAATTCTTCAGGTTCCTTTTTTTAATTTGTTCATTATCTCTTTAAATTCCTCGTAATCAATAATCACAGCCTTTTTTCCTTTTTCATAAATAATTTGTAATATATCGTATACTAAAGAATAATAATAAAATGGTAGATGTAAAAGACATTTTTATTGCAGCTACTGCACTTCAAAAAGGATTGAAGTTATCGACTTTAAATATTGACCATTTTTCAAGAATTGATAATTTGAATATCTTAAAAAAAAACGTTTAAGACCCTCTTATTTCAATAGGTTCGATCTCTTTTTTCTGCAAAATCCAACGCTATATTCCATACATCCAACTCTCAAAACCAAACCTCATCTTCAAAAATTCCCCTACGACCTAGACCCTAGAGCCTAGAACCTAGAGCCTATAACCTAGAGCCTATAACCTCCCTATACACCCCCACCGTCTCATCTGCTATTCTTCCCCAATCATATTGCCATCATCCTAATCTGCCTTTTCTTCTCCTCCTCGCTCAAAGGCCTATCAATAAACTCCCTTATCTTCTCAGCCAGCCCCTCAACATCCCCTGGCGTAAAAAATCTATCTTCAGACAATCCCACCTCTCTATTAGCTGGAATATCAGAAGCAATACAGGATAAACCATAACTCATAGCTTCAAGGAGAACTATAGGCAGCCCTTCATAATAAGATGGAATCACAAAAAGCCCTGCATGGCTATACAACTCCTCCAGCGGTTCCCCGGTCAAAAATCCCGTTAAAATAATATCTTTATTGTTCCGGGCCTCCTTCTCTAACCCCCTACTATACCCATTCTCATGATCCGCCCGCCCCCCAATAACCAACTTCCAATCTCCTCCCCTATCCCCTCCTCCCTCCACCCTAGACCCTAGAGCCTTGAGCCTAGACCCTCCTTCTCCTCCCCCCTGCAACCTAGCCCCTAGACCCTTCACCCCCCTAATCAAATCATGAAACCCCTTTTCAGGGACAAAACGTCCTAATGCAAAGATATACCGATTCTTTTTTAAACCTAACTCTTTTAACACCCCATCACTTGATAACTTCCTCGGGACAACAACACCATTTGGAATATGATGTATATCTCTACCATATAACTTCTTAATATGCTCAGCAATCGGCTTAGATACACCAATAACCCTATTTGCAAAAAGCATCCCCATCGTCTCGCCAATTCGCAAAACAACCTTAGCGAACTTTCCCCATTTGGCACGTTGATACTCAGGCCCATGAGTCGTTACCACAACCTTTAATTTCATCAATCGGGCAAGAGGAGCTAACAATGACGGCCCTATAGCATGAAGATGCAGAATATCAGGTTTCAATCTCAATGCTGCAAAAAGACCAAGAAAGGTATGAACAATAGCCTCCAAAGACCTTGTCTTAGGACAGTTAATACTAATCAATTTTACCCCTTTATATTCCCTTATACCATTATTCATATATGGCGCACGGGTCAACACAGCAACCTCACAGCCCTTTTTGATCAACTCCGGATACAAATTCTCACAATGAACCTCTATCCCACCCTGAACATTTGGAAAACCTCGTGTGCCCAGAACAGCAATCTTTAAGGGGGGTGTAGGGTCTAGGGTGTAGGGTCTAGGGGATTGATTCTGTGTTAACATATATCCAATTCCTCAAAACTAAACTTCATTTTCACCCTCCACCCTCCACCCTACACCCTACACCCTAGACCCTAGAGCCTACCCCCTAGAGCCTTTTCAAATAATTTAGCAATCCACTAATTTTACTCTGAATTGTCTCACAATCAGAAATTAAATCCTGATACTGTTTCTCTGTCAGATAATTTAACTTAAGACACATTCTAAGCAATGTAATAGTCTCATACAAAGAACCTCTGGCTATAAACAAAAACTGTTTGAATTCTTTATTAGAATAACGCCCTTTCCCTTCTGCTATATTCAGCGAGATAGATAGACTCGCCCTTCTTAGTTGAGAAGTAATACCATACATTTCATCCTTGGGAAAATTCTTAGTAATCACATAAACCTTCTCTGCAAAATCCAACGCTATATTCCATACATCCAACTCCTCAAAACTAAACCTCATCTTCACCCTCCACCCTAGACCCTAGACCCTCCCTCCCCTAGACCCTAGACCCTAGACCCTAGACCCTAGACCCTAGACCCTAGAACCTAGAACCTAGAACCTAGAACCTAGAACCTAGACCTATTATTTATGATCCACCAAACCGGCTTCCATATATACCTCTTCATAACAGGTGCAGCCGTTCCGATCATCCAGCAATTTTTTGGGCAATTTTTTACCTTCTCCCTAATCTCCCTCGCCTTTTCACCATTCCATATCTCATCAAAACCCTTTTCATTCAGATTCCCCATACTATCCAGCCATACCCCCTCTTCCAGACCATTACACGGCAGCACCTCACCCCGGGGGTCTACAAAAAAATTCTCAGTTCCTGCCTTGCATGGGAGAAGCCTTGGCTTCCCCTGTACATAATGTATAAGCCCATAATTAAAGTATGCCCGAAACCAATTCTTGATACGCCTTGTACAGAAAAGCTCTCTGATCAGTTCCTCAAAGCAGGAGATTACCTCCTCCTGTTTCCTGATACTGTTATCATACTTATGGAAATAATAAGAATTGTGCACTGCTGCTGTTGCAAACTCAAGGTTCATAGATTTTGCAAGCTGGTATAGCTCAATCATATCCCTTGCATTTCTATCAGAAACAGTTATTCCGAAACCGATATCCTTAAGCCCCATTCTCTGGAGTTCCAGAAGCGTCCGAAGACCATGATCAAATCCGTTATTTATACCCCTCAATTCATCATTCGCAGCAGGAAGCCCTTCTATGCTGATACGGATACCAATATCACCGTGCCTTTTTGCCACAGCAAGTATGCGGTCGGTAAAAAAGCCATTAGTGCTTATAACGATCCTCTTAGATTTTTTCCTAATGACTGATACTATCTCTTCAATATCGTCACGCAAAAAAGGCTCTCCGCCGGTTATGTTGCAAAAATCTAACCGCGGGAGTTTTTCAAAAAGTGATGGCTTAATTTCCTCTTCAGATTTGGTTGGATGCTCCCAGACGTTGCACATGTGGCAACGGCAGTTACAGCGGTAGGTTGTTATTATAGCTGCTTCCATGGTTTATTTAGGTTTGCCTACACCCCATATCCTACTCCTTCCTCCCTGCACCCTAGACCCTAGAGCCTACACCTATTCCTGAAGTGATGGCTTAATTTCCTCTTCGGATTTGGTTGGATGCCTCCAGACGTTGCACATATGGCAGCGGCAGTTACATCGGTAGGTTGTTATTATAGCTGCTCCCATAGTTTAAACTGTTTTTTGAAAATTTTATAGATAATTATGTTAAGGGTTTCTAATAAAGCCTGTTTAAATTATTAGAGAAAAAGGCAATAAAAACATTGACTTATGCATGAAAACCCCCTATAATAGTAGTTGTATTTAATCCAAAATAACAAACTACAAAAGGAGAGTTTCCATGCATGAAAAGAATATCAAAAAGATAGTGAAAAATCAATTAAAGAATAAATTTCCAAACTGGAAAAGACTTCCAA
>QIDP01000026.1 GCA_003229375.1 Nitrospirota bacterium | reverse complement strand
TGATCTTAAATACTTCATACTTAAAATCTTTCAGGCTAGTGATCCTATCCCGATACCTCTACCTGTACCGTAGTAATTGGGAGAAGAGCCAGAATTTTCTTGACATTGTACGCCAACGGCGTATATTATATTACATGGAATTTATTGAAACTCCCATTTTCACAAAAGAGATCACAAAATCAATATCAGATAAATCGTATCACAAATTGCAACTGTTTTTGAGCATTTTCCCTGATGCTGGCGATATTATTAAAGGAAGTGGGGGTATTCGTAAACTCCGATGGAATCTTCCGGGAATGGGAAAGAGGGGTAGTTTACGAATGTTTTATTATTGGAATGGTGCTGATACAATCTTTATGTTATACCCGCTTAAAAAGGGTAAACGTGAGGACCTAACAAAAGAGCAGCTAAAGATTTTAAGCAAAATCGTAAAGGAGGAGTTAAAATGAACAAAGACGATTTTAATAATCTTATAGAAAGCGTAAAACAAGCTGGAAAGATAAAAAAAGGTAAACTGAGGGCATCTCGTGTATTTAATGTTAAACCATTAGATGTAAAGACCATAAGAAAGAAACTGAAGGTCACTCAAAAAGAATTTGCAACTATGATCGGTGTTAGCCTTAGGACATTGGAAAATTGGGAGCAAGGGAGAAGGCGACCTGTAGGGACTGCAAGGGCACTTCTAAAAATAGCATCCGAAAATCCAAAAGCTGTTATTGAAGCTTTACATATCTAAATTGGCACTTTTGGCGGGTTTATGCAAAAAACCCCAATATATTCAAAAAATCAGTTGGGGGGTATCTATCTCTATATTATCTACATCTCGCCAGTTATGCAGCATGGTGTCTAACTCTGAGGGAAGAGAAAACCTTTCGCCATCCAACCTGGCATGTTCTGGAAGCATCTGACAGACAAAATCATTACCCACGTATATTGGACCACCTGCAAGTCTTTCTATTACCAGCATAACCTTTAAAAAAGTAAGCGTTACGACGTTATGAAGGTCGTAATTAACATTAAATTAAGGTTTTTTTATTGTTAATAACGCTTGACGTTAATAATGCTGCGCGTTACTATTAGTGTGATGATTAGATCGTATAAATGTAAAGAGACGGCTAAAATTTTTAGGCGTACTTTTTCACACAAATTACCTCAAAGCATTCAGAAAATTGCAATGAGAAAGCTTTAGCTGCTGGATGCAGCAATGAAGTTGGATGACTTATGCATTCCTCCTTCTAACCATCTTGAATCACTGAAGGGTGACCGTAAAGGACAATACAGTATCCGTACTTAACTGTCAGTGGCGCATTTGCTTTAGGTGGTATGAAGGTGATGCATATGATGTCGAAATAGTTGATTACCATTAGGAGGATAAACCATGAATAAACAGAAAATTCCACCTATACATCCAGGGGAGATTCTGCTTGAGGAATTTCTTAAACCAATGGATATCAGTCAATATCGGCTTGCTCACGACATTAGTGTGCCAGCACGGCGTATCAATGAAATAGTGCTTGGGAAGCGTCGTATCACTGCTGATACAGCACTACGACTTGGCCGTTATTTTGGAATGTCCCCACAATTTTGGATTAACCTTCAGAGTCATTATGACCTTGAAGTTGAGTTAGACAGATTGTCAGATCGACTGGATCATGAAGTACAGGTGTATAATGTGGCTGGTTGATTAATTGTGGAAAAATTATGTAGGGGCAGGCCCCTGTGCCTGCCCTGAAGGTGGAAAGGGAAAAGGATTAATAATTAACAAAGTTCAAACAAAGGCTCATGTGTAGAGGTAATTTCTTCTCTTGACAAGGAAATAACAACTGGGTATATTAAAATTCATAAATAGTAAAGGTTTATAAGGAAAGTCAAAAGGGGTGGGGACAGAAAGGAGGTAAACAGATTGAAAACAAAGGATAAGTTTGAAGAAAAAATTCTAAAAGAAATAAGGGAAATCCATCCCAAGAATAGAGCAAAGTTGTTTGAGATTATTCATTGCTTTCAACTGGAAATCACCTTGAACGAATCTCCTCAGGTTAAGAATATATGATGTCAGCTTTGACTAGGCTGATTGGATTAGATCTACTGGAGACATTCTGGCTTCAGTGTACACAACGAAGAACTCTTTCCGGGAAAAAAATATGTATTATCCATCATTCGATATCTTTAAAGAGAAATCCAAAGAAGGGAATCTTATCCCTGTTTATCGAGAGATCCTTGCTGATTTAGATACCCCTGTCTCTGCCTTTCTGAAGATAGATAGAGGGGAGTATTCCTTCCTGTTAGAGAGTGTGGAGGGTGGAGAAAAGTGGGCCAGGTACTGCTTCCTGGGGGTAGAGCCATCAATAGTCTTTATGAGCAAGGGAAAAAAGATCAGGATAATAAGGGATGGTGTTATTGAAGAATCTACAACCGGTAAAGATCCTCTTAGTTCCCTTAAAAGACTTATGTCTGAGTATAGATATGTGGAGACAGAAGGTATTCCAAGATTCTTTGGAGGGGCAGTAGGATATATAGGCTATGATATGGTTAGATTCTTTGAGGAACTGCCTGAAAATACAAAGGATGATCTAAAACTCCCTGATTCAGTCTTTATTATTACAGATACCATATTGATCTTTGATAATGTCACACAGAAGATAAAGATTGTTTCTAATGCCCATATCACTGACGGGAATCTGCGAAATACCTATAATAATGCTAAAGAGAAGATAGATTCTATTATCTTAAGACTACAGGAGCCATTAAAAAGGAATATAGATACTAAGGGAGGTAAAAGAAGATATACTCTCAAGACAACTTCTAATATATCAAGGGAAGGGTTTGAAAGGGCGGTCTTAAGATCAAAGAGATATATAAGAAATGGTGATATTATTCAGGTTGTCCTCTCTCAGAGATTAAGAACCAGGATAAAGGGAGATCCTTTTAATATCTACAGGGCCCTCAGGACGATAAATCCTTCCCCTTATATGTACTATCTTAAGCTTGGGGACATGAGGATCGTAGGTTCATCCCCTGAGGTTCTTGTGAGGCTGGATAGAGGTAAGGTGGAGCTGCGCCCCATTGCCGGGACCCGCAGACGTGGAGCTACAGAAGCTGAGGACTCGAGACTGGCTGAGGAACTGCTTAACGATTCCAAGGAGAGGGCAGAACATATCATGCTTCTGGATCTTGGAAGGAATGATCTGGGACGGGTTGCGAAGGTAAAGAGTGTCAAGGTCAATGAATTAATGGCAATAGAAAAGTATTCTCATGTTATGCATATAGTCTCAAATATCAGGGGAGATATTAAGGATGGCTTTGACTGTTTTGATGTTATAAGGGCAGCCTTTCCAGCCGGTACTGTTTCAGGCGCACCAAAGATAAGGGCCATGGAGATTATTGAGGAGTTTGAACCTACAAAAAGAGGACTATATGCAGGTGCTGTTGGCTACTTCAGTTTCTCTGGCAATATGGATATGGCCATAGCGATCAGAACACTCATCATCAAGAATAAAACAGCCTATCTCGGTATTGGCGCAGGGATAGTAGCCGATTCTAAACCAGCTAAGGAATATGAAGAGACAATGAACAAAGGTAAAGCCCTGCTAAAGGCCATAGAGATGGCTGAGAGTTATTTCAAACCGTGAGCGGTTACAAATATTAAACCACTGAAGACACTGAAAGCTTAGTTACGTAGCGAAGCGGAGTAAAGTTCATGATACTCATGATAGACAATTATGATTCCTTTACCTATAATCTTGTCCAGTACTTAGGGGAATTAGGAGAGGAACTAAAGGTTGTTCGCAATGATAAGATCGATGTTTCTCAGACTGAGAGGTTAAAACCTGATAGGATCGTTATCTCGCCAGGCCCATGTACACCTAAAGAGGCAGGTATCTCAGTAGAGATTATTAAGCATTTTGCAGGCAGGACACCTATATTAGGTGTATGCCTGGGGCATCAGTGCATAGGTTATGCCTTTGGGGGTGAGATAGTCAGGGCTAAGAAACTGATGCATGGAAAGACCTCAATGATATATCACGATGGCAAGACCATGTTTAAGGATCTGCCCGATCCCTTTGAGGCAACACGCTATCATTCTCTGATTATAAAAAGGGATACCATTCCTGCATGTCTTGAAATAACCGCTGAAACAGAGGAGAAGGAGATTATGGGTGTTAGGCATAAGGAATATATTATAGAAGGTGTTCAGTTTCATCCGGAATCTATCCTTACAAATGTGGGGAAGGATCTGCTAAGAAATTTTTTGGAGTTATGATTTTTAGATTAATCTAATATTTTCTGTGTCTTCAGTGTCTTCTGTGGTTAAATATTAAACCACTGAAAACACTGAAGACACAGAAGGATCAGAAGAGATGATTAAAGATGCAATAGATAAGGTGGTTAATGGTATAGATCTCTCAGAAGAAGAGATGATAGGGGCGATGAATGAGATTATGGGAGGGGATGCGACCCCTGCCCGGATAGGTTCCTTTATTACTGCCTTACGGATGAAGGGTGAGACAGTGGAGGAGATTACAGGCGCTGTTAGGGTAATGAGGGAAAAGGCTGTTCATATAAAGACAAGATCAAAGGTGATTGTGGATACATGTGGTACAGGCGGTGATGGGACTCACACCTTTAATATATCAACTGTTGCGGCCTTTGTGGTTGCCGGGGCAGGTCTCACCGTGGCAAAGCATGGGAACAGATCGGTCTCCAGCAAATCAGGAAGCGCTGATGTCTTAAAGAGACTGGGGATCAATATCGAGGTGGAACTAGAAAGAGTGGAAAGATGCCTTGATGAGATAGGGATAGGTTTCCTCTTTGCACCAATGCTTCACAATGCCATGAAGTATGCCATAGCGCCAAGGAGGGAGATAGGTATAAGGACAATATTCAATATCCTGGGGCCATTGACAAATCCAGCCGGGGCCACTTCCCAGGTGATAGGGGTTTACGACCGTAAACTGGTTAAACCCCTGGCAGAGGTTCTGCATAATCTGGGAAGCAAACATGTGTTTGTCGTTCACGGCAATGATGGGCTGGATGAGATTACCCTTACAGATAAGACCGTGATTGCAGAATTAAGGGATGGAAGGATTGAAGGTTATGAGATCAGCCCTGAGGATGTTGGGTTGAATCGGTGTTGGATAGAAGATCTAAAGGGAAATGATCCAGAGGAAAATGCCAGGATAACAGAGGAAATTTTAGAAGGGAAGGGGGGGGCTAAAAGAGACATAGTCCTTTTAAATGCCTCTGCTGCCATAGTTGCTGGTGGTAAGGCCAATACCCTGAAGGAGGGATTAGTTGTTGCAGCAGAATCAATAGATTCCGGGGCAGCTTTAGAAAAGCTGAGGCTATTAAGGGAACTTACTGAATAATTACAATATGTTATGATAGAAACCATCATGAGTAACATGAAGAAACATGGAATATAATCTTTTAACTTTAGTTAACTTTAGTTAACTTTAGGCATTTTAGGCATTTTAGGCACTTATAGCGGTGGCAGGATAACTTAATTTGTTGCGGTTTCATCTACATATTTTCTATTGACAATCAAAATAGGGATACTATAATGAGATTTAAATTGATTTTCGATTTAAAGAAGGGGGACGAAATTTTTCGGAGTAACAGCACTTGTGCTGTCCTAATGACAGCGCAAGCGTTGTCACTCCATAGGGATGAACAAATCGAAAATCGACATTCGAAAATCGAAAATTAATTTTTGAGTGGCATGGACAAACTTGTTTGTCCGTGAGTGGGATTTTCAAAGGAAAGGGGGTGTTTAGTTTAGAATGAAAAAGAAAAAGAATGTAAAGAAAAAAGGCGAAGAGAATAATGTTGTAAAGAAGAAGAGTGCAGAGAATAAAAAGGTGGAGTTTAAGATTAATGCGCCTCAAGCAGAAAAGGTGTTATTAACAGGTGAGTTTAATGGGTGGGATTGCAATTCATATCTCCTTAAGAAATATAGGGGGGGTACATGGAAGACAAACTTAACACTTAAGCCGGGGAAGTATGAATATAAATTTATCGTAGACGGCGAATGGTGGGATGATCCCCGGTGCAACGTTTATGTCCCAAACCCCTTTGGAACCAAGAATTCTGTTGTTGAAATAAAATGAAGTTTCCAGTGCAAAAACCTCTGGAAACTGATTACACAGATTTTATAACACAGATTACACAGATCCTTAACTTTTTGATTTTCAGCATTTTTAGATCGGTGTAATCTGATTGTAACCGGTGTAATCATTATTCTAAGGGGAGGATTGACCTATGCGTATTGCATTATTTTCCTGGGAAACTCTCCATTCCTTGAGTGTTGGTGGTGTGGCAGCACATGTTACTGAACTCGCGTGTGCATTAGAGCGGAAGGGACATGAGGTATACATCTTTACGCGGATGGGTCATAACCAACCATACTATGAGCGGATAGATGGTGTGCATTATCACAGGTGTCCCTTTGACCTGTCTCCGGATTTTATCGATGAAACAAATAACATGTGTCGTTCCTTTGTCTATCATTTCTTTCAAACAGAGGATTATATAGGTCATTTTGATATTGTTCATGCACATGATTGGCTCTGCTCAAATGCCGTTGTATGGATAAAGGAGGAAAGAGGGAATAAGGCGGTACTTACAATGCACTCTACAGAGTATGGCAGGTGTGGTAATAACTTCTATGAAGGGAGATCATCAAGGATAAGGGACCACGAAAGACACGGGACATATTGTGCTGATAGAGTGATAGCAGTGTCAGGGGCATTAAAAGGAGAGCTTGTGTGGATGTATAATCTTCCTGAATGGAAGACAAGGGTGGTACACAATGGTATCAATTGCCGTAACTATGATGGCTGGATAGATCCTGCATCAGTACGGAGATATTATGGGATAGGTCCCATGGATCCTATGATACTCTTTGCAGGAAGAATAGTTTATCAGAAAGGCCCTGATCTATTGATAGAGGCTATACCAGCTATATTAAAATACTATCCCAATGCCAAGTTTGTATTTGCAGGAGATGGGGATATGCGCTGGGGTATAGAGGAGAGGGCAAAGACAATCGGGATACATCATGCAACAAGGTTCCTGGGTTATCAGAATGGATGGAGGCTTATAGACCTCTATAAGGCCTCGGATGCAGTATGTGTGCCGAGCAGGAACGAGCCTTTTGGAATTGTAATACTTGAAGCATGGAGTGCGGGTAAACCTGTTGTGGCAAGTTCAAATGGAGGGCCCTCAGAGATAGTATGGCATGAGGTGAATGGGCTCAAGATATATGACAATACAGATTCAATAGCATGGGGTATTGGTACCCTGTTTGCGAACTTTGATCATGCACGCTGGATGGGGAGAAATGGAAGAAATACAGTAGAGCTAGGGTTTTCATGGGAGGTAGTAGCGGATCAGGTGTTGGATGTCTATTATAATTAAATAAAGGTAACTACTCAGGTGGATAGTCTATAGGTATTTAGCTGAATAGTGAGGAAGAAATATGCGAGATCATACAAATTTGCAGGCTGTGAGTTA
>QIDP01000136.1 GCA_003229375.1 Nitrospirota bacterium | reverse complement strand
GCCACCTTTAGGTGGCTCATGGTTTTTAATCCGCTTTGAGCGGTTCACATATTCAAGCCTCCAGCTTTGCTGGAGGTATCTGACTATATATGGTTCTATGAAGGAAGAAATATTTTTATATAAAAAAATATTCGCCTAACGATTAATATTTTATCCATAGTGCTTAAACATCCTATTGCTAAATTAGTAAAGAATAATAATATCACCCTTTATCTTGCATTACTTTTTATAAAAAGGTTTGTAAGAATTTTTGGACAATTTATTTCCAGGGTTACACTGCAGAATATGAACATGTCATGAACTGTCAAGGTATGACGCTCATAAAAATTCACCGAAAATTGCTGGAGGTTTTTTGTTTTAAGGCAGAATAATTTCTCTTGCCATTTTTAGACTTCTCAATTAAAATAATTAGTGTCTGACCAAACTATTGCCTGAACCAAAACTGCCCATGTACAAGGGGATCAGGAGGTATTAATGAAAAAGTATAATGTTATTATTGTTGGTGCCGGACCATCAGGAATTTTTACAGCACTGGAGCTTGTTAAGAGAGACAAGATTGATGTGCTCATACTGGATAAAGGGAGGTCTCTTAATGATCGTCTTCATTCTATAAGGGCTTCAGCGCTTGATAACAGGTCTGTTTCCTCCAGGTTATTCGGGTGGGGAGGTGCTGGCGCCTTCAGCGACGGGAAACTGAATCTATCTCCTGAGGTGGGAGGATTTCTTGACGGGTATTTGAATGACAGATCTCTTATTGAATTGATCAAATATGTGGATAAGAGCTATCTGGATCATGGGGCAACAACTAAGGTATATGGGGCGGATAATGAGACTCTGAGTAAGATTAAAGGGGATGCGGCTCGATACAATCTAAAACTGATTGAGACGAAAATCAGACATATGGGGACAGATAAGTGTCCAGGGGTATTGGAAAATTTCAGGGAGACACTGAAGGAGAAGGTAGAAATAAAGTTTGATGTATCTGTTTCTGAGGTTATAGTAAAGGATTCCAAGGTAAAAGGGGTTAAGACAAAAGGAGATAAGAGGTATTATGCCGATTGTGTGGTACTTGCCCCTGGACGTGGAGGCGCAGAATGGCTGGATAAACAGTCCAAGAAACTGGGGATCAACTCTCATATAAATCCTGTTGATATAGGGGTAAGGGTTGAGGTGCCTGCTGTTACCCTGTCTCATATAACAGATATTATATATGAACCAAAGCTTCTGTACCGTTCAAAGTACTTTGATGATAAGATCAGGACATTTTGTATGAACCCTTATGGTGAAGTGATAGCAGAGGTTACTGATGGAATTTACACAGTTAATGGACATAGCTATTCTGAAAAGAAGAGTGATAATACTAACTTTGCACTCCTGGTAAGTACGTCTTTTACAAAACCTTTTAATGAGCCTGTATCTTATGGGAAATATATTGCACGGCTGGCAAACTTTCTGGGTGATGGTGTGATTGTCCAGAGACTTGGGGATCTGTTAAAAGGACGTCGTTCTACTGATGATCGTATTAAAAAGGGGATAGTGGTACCTACTCTAAAAGATGCAACACCGGGGGATCTTAGCTTTGTCCTTCCATATCGTTACCTTGTAGATATTTTGGAGATGCTGGAATCTCTCGATAGGTTTGCCCCGGGTATAAACTCGGGACACACACTCCTTTACGGAGTGGAGGTCAAATTTTATTCTCTGCAACCGTATCTTAGTAAATCATTAGAGACCGAGATAACTAACCTGTTTACTGTGGGCGATGGCGCAGGAGTAAGCAGGGGATTAGTTCAGGCCTCAGTATCAGGGGTGATAGCGGCAAGGGAAATCCTTAAAAGGATAACGAATTAGATGGAATATTCAGTTGCACGGAAAAAGATGGTGGAAGATCAACTTGTTGGGAGAGGTATTCAGGATAAGCGTGTTCTGGAGGTAATGGGCAATGTCCCCCGTCATCTTTTTATCGAAGAGGAATTGAGGAACAAGGCCTATGGTGATTATCCACTCCCTATCGGAGAGAATCAGACAATATCTCAACCTTATATGGTTGCTATTATGACAGAACTCCTCGAATTGAAGGGAGATGAAAGGGTTCTGGAAGTAGGAACTGGCTCCGGGTATCAGGCCGCTGTTCTATCCGGGCTGGTAGACAAGGTATACACTATAGAGAGGATAGAGTCCCTTGCTGTTAAGGCGCGGGATTTACTTGAACATTTAGGCTACGGGAATATCGTGACAAAGTTATCTGATGGTACGTGCGGCTGGAAAGAGATGTCTCCTTTTGATGGAATTATTGTAGCAGCAGGCGCGCCCGGGATACCCCAGACTCTAGTAGAGCAGTTGAAGATAGGTGGCAGGATAGTTATACCGGTAGGAGGCAGTTTTTCTCAGGCATTGGTTAAGGGGATAAGAACCGCAAAGGGTATCAAAACTGATGATATCACAGGATGTGTCTTTGTAAAGCTTATTGGGAAATATGGGTGGGGCGAGAGATAATCAGCGGATCCATAATAACTATTTCCTCCTTCCCATTTTTTATCCCTTCTGCAAGTACCATCTTTGCCTCACCCCCGGCCTTTGAATGGATAAAGCGGATGCAGCATGGATTTATTCCTGATTTTTTCATACCTTGAAGGAGTTCCTTTAACCTTGAGGGATGATAGATAAAGAATGCCCTCCCTAAGTTCCTCAATAGATATCCGCAGCCTCTCAGTAATTCAAGCAAGGTTATTGCTATTTCATGCCTTGCTATAGCCCTCTCAGGGTTGGGACTTATACGTCCACTCTCTATCTTCCTATAAGGGGGATTGCTGACAGTTATATCAAATGATCCTTCTTTGAATAATAAATAGACATCTTTGATATCCCCTTTTATTATCTCTATCCTATGCTCCAGCCTATTTGTCAAGACATTTTGCCTTGCAATCCCCACAAGGCTATCCTGGATCTCTAATCCTAATATTCTGGATCTCTTAAACTTTCTGGACAGGAGGAGGGAAAGGATACCGTTTCCTGCTCCCAGATCTATGATCCTGTCACCTTTTGAAGCTGATGTAAAGTCTGCCAGCAAAAATGGATCCAGTGAATACCGGTACCCCTTTTCACTCTGAGAAATATGCAGTTCTTCTTTCACCTGAAAAATACCGTTTTTCATCCCTCTTTGGAAAAGGGGGATGAAGTGGGATTTTATAATTATAAGTTCTCCAAATCCCCCCTCACCCCCCTTTGCTAAAAGGGGGGATGAATAGCTGAATAGTTACATAAATCGCAAATAAAAAAGGCCCTCGTTTCTAAACAAAACGAGGGCCTTTTTGTTTCTGAAGGAATGGATACTCTTAATACATTCCGCCCATTCCACCCATGCCGCCCATTCCACCACCAGGAGGCATCTGAGGCGCCGCCTTATCTTCTTCCGGGATATCTGTAACCAATGCCTCGGTAGTCAGCATCAAGGCCGCTATGCTTGCGGCATTTTGCAGTGCTGAGCGCGTAACCTTGGTTGGATCGATGATCCCTGCTTCTATCAGATCTATATATTGTTCTGTATTGGCATCGAAACCGATGTTATCCTTTTCTGTCTTGACTCTCTGTACTACGATTGAACCCTCATGCCCTGTATTGTTGGCTATCTGGCGAATAGGTTCTTCTAATGCACGTTTGACAATATTAACCCCGATTTGCTGATCCCCTTCCAGATTAAGTTTGTCGAGCTCCGGGATAGCTCTAATAAAGGCTACACCACCGCCCGGGACAATTCCCTCTTCAACAGCAGCTCTTGTAGCATTCAGTGCATCTTCAACCCTTGCCTTTTTCTCTTTCATTTCAGTCTCAGTAGCTGCACCGACATTAATTACTGCAACACCTCCTACCAGCTTTGCCAATCTCTCCTGCAGCTTTTCCCGGTCATAGTCTGAAGTAGTTTCTTCGATCTGGGCACGGATCTGTTTTACTCTTCCCTCTATGTCAGATCTCTCCCCTTTTCCTTCGACTATAGTGGTGTTTTCCTTATCTATGGAAATTCTCTTGGCTGAACCCAGGTCATCTATTGTGATGCTTTCTAATTTAATACCAATATCTTCTGATATTACCTTTCCATTGGTAAGAACTGCTATGTCTTCAAGCATCTCCTTCCTTCTATCACCGAACCCGGGTGCCTTGACAGCAGCGCAGTTTAATGTTCCTCTCAATTTGTTAACCACCAGGGTTGCCAGTGCCTCTCCTTCGACCTCTTCTGCAAGAATCAAAAGGGGTCTACCCATCTTGGCTATTTTTTCAAGGATTGGCAAAAGATCCTTCATGCTGCTGATCTTTTTTTCATTTAAGAGGATATACGGATCCTCCAGGACAACCTCCATCCTCTCTGCATCTGTGACAAAGTAAGGTGACAGATAACCACGATCAAACTGCATTCCCTCAACTATGTCAAGAGAGGTTTCCATCTTCTTTGCCTCTTCAACAGTGATTACCCCGTCTTTTCCTACCTTGTCCATTGCCTCGGCAATCAGATCCCCTATAGTGGAATCATTATTTGCGGAGATAGTGCCTATCTGAGATATCTCCTTTTTGTCCTTGGTAGCCTTACTTGTCTCTGTTATGTGCTTTACCACTGCATCTACAGCCTTTTCGATCCCTCTTTTCAATTCCATGGGGTTAGCACCGGCAGTGACATTCTTCATTCCCTCTCTGTATATAGCCTGGGCCAATACCGTTGCGGTAGTAGTTCCATCACCTGCAACATCACTTGTCTTGCTGGCAACCTCGTTCACCATTTGTGCGCCCATGTTCTCAAAAGGATCCTTTAGTTCAATCTCTTTGGCTACAGTGACACCATCCTTCGTAATGGTAGGCGAACCAAACTTTTTGTCCAGAACAACATTACGCCCTTTTGGTCCTAAGGTTATTTTAACTGCATTTGCCAAGGCATCCACCCCTGTTAATATCTTGTTTCTTGCCTCTTCACTAAAAAGCAACTGTTTTGCCATTTATAATCCCTCCTCATCTAATTAAGGATTCCTAATATGTCATCCTCTCTCATAAGTAAATATTCATTATTTTCTATCTTAACCTCGGTACCCGCGTATTTACCATAGATTACCTTATCCCCTTTCTTTACCTCAAGGGGTTGCCTCTTTCCATCCTCCATGATCTTACCGCTTCCCACTGCAACGATCTCCCCTTCCTGGGGTTTCTCTTTTGCAGTATCAGGAATGATGATACCACCTTTATTTGCTTCTTTTTCTTCCAGCGGTTTTACAAGTACCCTGTCCTGTAATGGACTAATATTCATGACCTTACCTCCTTTCGCTATTCTGAACCTACATTAACTAAAGTTATTATCTTAGAAATCAAACAATTTTACTAAAAGGTAACTATATAAATGTCTTTCGAGTCTCACCTCCTTTTTACTTAAATTAAAATATATATTCATCTTTGATCCCTTAAGATTTGCAGCATCATTAGCACTCGTTGATGGTGAGTGCTAATAATATGTTATATTAATAACTAACCATCTATAAAGCAAACCTATTATATAGTGATATAAGATCATATTACAGGATGTGTCAGAACAATATGCTGTTTTTTATTAAAATGCACTTATTTGTTGGCAATATCTTTTCATATCACACTTTTTGATAAGCTATAGATAAAAAAATAATGTAACTACTCAGGTGGATAGTCTATAGGTATTTAGTCTATAGGTATTTAGCTGAATAGTGAGGGAAAAATATGCGAGATCATACAAATTTGCCGGCTGTGAGTTAAAACTTGTAGAGTCTGAAAAGATGTTGGGAGCCTTGATTCGTTCTTTGCGCAGTCCTAACAGACTACAGTCTAAACAACCTGAGTAGTTACAAAATAATATTGATGTACAAATTATTTTTGGACAACTCCTAAGGGCTAGCCGGCAATCTGTGCCTTCTGCAGCTTTCCACTGAAATCCACATAGATGCTCTTCCATTCGGTAAAGATATCAAAGACAGTAGTACCTGCCTCACGATGACCATTTCCTGTACCTTTTGTGCCGCCGAATGGCAGGTGTATCTCGGCCCCGATAGTGGAGGAATTTATGTATGTAATTCCTGTATATATATCCCGCATAGCAACAAATGCCTTATTAACATCCCTGGTATAGATCGCTGATGACAGACCATACTCTGTATCATTTACCACATCTATTGCCTCTTCTAAGCTACCTATGGTAATTATAACAACGGTGGGACCAAATATCTCCTCTCTGGCTATACGCATATCCCTCTCTACGTCTGTAAAGATAGTCGGTTTATAAAAATACCCATCAGCACAGTCACCCTCCTTGCATATCTTTCCACCTGTAAGGAGTTTTGCCCCTTCATCTATACCAATCTGTGTGTATTCATGAATCTTGTTCAATTGATTCTCATTTATTAGAGGTCCAACATCTGTAGAGTCGAGCAGTCCATCACCAAGTCGAAGTGCCCCGGTCTTTGATATGAGCTTGTTGGTAAATCTCTTAACTATATCTTTATGAACCACCAGTCTGCTTGCAGCAGTACACCTTTGACCTGTCGTCCCAAAGGCACCCCACACAGCACCTTCCACAGCCAGATCAAGGTCTGCATCGTCCATAACTATTATGGCATTCTTTCCTCCCATCTCAAGGGAATATCTCTTTATATCTCTGGCACATAGAGAGGCAACACCCTGACCCACCTCTGTAGAGCCGGTAAAGGAGATGAGTTTAACCTCATTGTGCGTGATCAATGGTTCCCCTACATCCTTGCCAGATCCTGTAATAAGGTTTAATACACCTCGCGGAAGACCGCACTCCTCAAAGATCTTTATAAAATTGACAGCGGAAAGGGGTGTGTCTGTGGCAGGTTTAAAGACAACTGTATTCCCGGCCATAAGGGCAGGGAGCAGCTTCCATGACGGGATTGCCATGGGAAAATTCCAGGGAGTAATTGCAGCCACTATACCAACAGGAATGCGGATGGTCATACAGAACTTATCAGGAAGCTCGGAAGGGGTGGTTTCTCCCAAAAGCCTTCTCCCTTCTCCTGCAATATAGTATGTCATATCTATTGCCTCCTGGACATCCCCCATGGTCTCTTTAAGTACCTTGCCCATCTCCCTTGTCATGTCCCTTGCCAATTCCTTCTTCTTTCTTACAAGGGTCTCTCCAACCTTATATAGGATTTCTCCGCGTTTCGGTGCAGGGGTCTTTTTCCAGGCTTCTGCTGCCTCTGCTGCTGCTGCAACACCTTTCTCCACATCTTCAGCTACTGACTTTTGAAAAACCCCGATTACTTCTTCCTTGTGAGCAGGGTTCTTGTTCTCAAACACCTCCCCTGAGACAGAATCGACCCATTCACCATTGATATAGTTTTTATAGATATTCATCAAAAATCACCCCTTCATCGCTCTCTAACCTTGAACCGTGAACCTGAGTAGTTATACTTTAAAGGCTCATAAATTATGATTTGTAACTACTCAGGTTGTTTAGACTGTAGTCTGTTAGGACTGCGCAAAGAACGAATCAAGGCTCCCAAAACGCTCTGAGCTTTGTATGATCT
>QIDP01000159.1 GCA_003229375.1 Nitrospirota bacterium | reverse complement strand
GTTTACAACAATAACTACTATTATAGGGGGTTTTCATGCATAAGTCAATGTTTTTATTGACTTTTTATCTAATAATTTAAACAGGCTTTAAAAGGGAAAGGAGAATATAATGATCAATATAAAGAAGATATTGTATCCAACAGATTTTTCTGAATGTTCTAAACATGCGTTAAAATATGCTATCTCATTCTGTAAAGAGTTTAAGGCAAAATTATATATCCTCCATATTATAGATAACACATATCTGGATCCTAGCCTTTATGATTTTCTCCCTTCTGAACAAAATCTCGATATTGATTGGGAGGGGAATGCCAACAAAAGGATTGATCTCTTAATAGAGAGTGAAATTAAAGGTAATATTGAGATAGAAAAACTCGTTGGAATAGGAACGCCCTTTGTTGAGATCATTAATACCGCAAAAGAAAAAGAGGTTGACCTGATTGTAATTGCAACACACGGGAGAACAGGGTTAAAGTATGCCCTTTTTGGGAGCACTGCTGAAAAGGTAGTCAGAAAATCATACTGTCCTGTATTAAGTGTTAAACATCCTGAACACGAATTTGTTTCACTGTAAGGGACTGTAAAAATTATTACTTTACAGTCCCTAAGGGGATATGGTTCTTATCCACTAAAGAAGTTCAAGTGAAAAACTCTCCTTTCCCTGGCCTCTTGCATCCTTTTACAGCTCTCTCATATTCTAAGGAGCTGTTCAAATTTCATAGATAAGCCATAATTTTTGGTTGACATTATGTGGTTTATTTAATATAGTATATTATATTCCAATATGCTAATATTTGAATGTTCCGGTATGGATGCATGTGAAAGTAAAGGTAAAATAAATATATCCATTACTTTTTTCTTAAAAGTTCTTTATTATAAATTATTATAGAGGAGGCTAAAATATGTGGGATCGGGAAAAATCTTTCCTGGCTTTTATATTAGTTCTGGCATTTCTTATGGTTTCTGTTATACCTGTCTTTGCTGCTGAACCACCTGCTGCTTCAGCACCATTAAAACTTACCAGTCAGATGATGGTGGTCATGGGGGTTCTGATTTTCGCTATTGCCCTTTTTGTCTTCGAATGGGTAAGGGTGGACGTAGTAGGAATTATCATGATGGTCATACTCCCGATTTTAGGGGTGGTAACCCCAAAGGAGGCAATTAGCGGCTTAAGCAGTAATGCAGTCGTCTCAATAATCGCCGTGATAATAATCGGTGCGGGTCTGGATAAGACAGGTGTTATGAATGTTCTTGCACGGAATATTCTGAGGTTTGCCGGAAAAGCGGAAAGCCGGATCATTGCTCTTATAGCAGGGACAGTAGCGTTTATTTCCAGCTTTATGCAGAATATCGGCGCTGCTGCGCTCTTCATGCCCGCTGCTATCAGGGTTTCCCGCCAGGTCAGGATACCTGTCTCCAGGATACTCATGCCCATGGGTTTCTGCGCAATCGTAGGCGGGACTATGACACTTGTTGGCGCAAGCCCTACAATTTTGTTGAATGACCTTTTAGATCAGGCCAACAATCTGGGTGTTTTTGAGAAAAGGCTGGAACCCTTTGGACTCTTCACGCAGACACCAATCGGCATTGCCCTTGTGACAAGTGCAATCCTGTACTTCATCATATTTGGGAGATTTATCCTTCCCAAAAAGGGCGGAGAATCTGAAAGCGCCCTCCTTCCTTCAGCGATCGCTGATACATATGGCGAAGTATGCACGATCCATGAATTACATATTCCCGGCAACTTTAGTGATGGAAGAACCCTTGATGAGATGAAAATCAGGTCAACCTATCAGGTTTCTGTAGTTGCTATTTCTCATACAAAAACAAACCATAAGGTCTTCGCGCCTACACGCGAGGAAAGGTTTTCCGGTAATGATGATATCGCTGTTATTGGTTGCCCTGATCCTGTCAAGAAATTTGTCTCTGATTTCGGCTTTACCCTTAAGGAGGACCTCGAAATATTTGCCGAGGATCTGTCTCCAAATAATGCAGGAATGCTTGAGGGGATCATTACGCCACGCTCTGAGCTTGCAGGAAAGACAATGCGTCAGGTCCATTTCAGAAAGACGTACGAGGTAAATCCGGTAATACTGTGCAGAAGAGGAGAATGTACTTTTAATGAACTTTCTGACACTGAACTTCAGCCTGGCGATGCACTTCTGCTGTTTGGAAGATGGGAAAAATTCCATATGTTAAAGGACAAGCAGACTTTTACCTTTACTACCGATATTAAAGGTGAAATAATGAGAACGGAGAAGGCGAAGCTGGCGGTATCATGGCTTGTCATCGCTCTGGGTCTCGTCCTTGGTTTCAATCCTTTGGTGGCAGCGTTGGGCTATCCCGACTTGAAGTTGTCGTTGTCTGTATGTCTTCTTACAGGCGCCCTCGGCATGATTATAACGAAGGTTATGTCGGTTGACGAGGCATATCAGTCTGTTGACTGGATGACGGTATTTCTACTTGCAGGACTTATCCCTCTTGGCCTTGCATTTCAAAAGACAGGAACAGCCTCATACATCGCTACCGGTATCATGAACCTGATAGGCACTGTTCCGGTCATAGTATTCCTGGGAGTTGTAGGCTTAATGACATCTTTCTTCACCCTTGTGGTATCTAATGTCGGCGCGACGGTTTTGCTTGTACCTCTAACAATGAATATGGCTATTACGGCAGGAGCTGATCCGCGATTAACCGCACTTGTTGTGGCTCTTTCAGCCTCGAATACCTTCATTATTCCTACTCACCAGGTTAATGCCCTGATAATGAGGCCGGGCGGTTACAGAACGGTTGACTATGTGAAGGCTGGAGCAGGTATGACAGTATTATTCTTAACAGTCATGTTGACTATGCTTTATTTGTTTTACTAACGTAACTACTCAGGTGGATAGTCTATAGGTATTTAGCTGAATAGTGAGATCATACAAAGCTCAGAGCGTTTTGGGAGCCTTGATTCGTTCTTTGCGCAGTCCTAACAGACTACAGTCTAAACAACCTGAGTAGTTACTTACTACAAGGTAAGCCATTCGAAGTCTTTCAGAACTTCTCCAGGTGTAAGACCTCGCTCAGATCCCTTTTATGAGACTCATTCACCTTTTTGTCTGAGTAACCCAGGGCAGTGAGGGATACTAATTTATAATGCCCGGTCACTCCTAATAGATGAGCTATTTCCTGACAATACCTCTTTTTATCCCCGGCTACCCAACAAGCTGCTAATCCTAAAGCATGGGCAGCGATTAAGATATTCTCTGTAGCAGCACAGCCATCTTCCAGGTAGTATTTAGTATCTTTACAGAATGTAGCAATACACACAGGGGCATGGGCAATAAATCTGCCGTAATCAGTAATGTCAGCAATCTTTTTTCTTGTCTCTTCCCGGGTAATGACTACAAATTCCCAGGGCTGAACATTATTCGCAGTAGGAGCCAGCCTTCCAGCATTAATAATAGTCTCAATAATATCTGATGAGACCGGTTTATTAATAAAGCTTCTGATGCTCCTTCTGGTTTTTATTGCAGTTATAGCATCCATATTTTTTTTGATTTTTCAGAGCCTTAGGTTTTTTGGAGCGGGAGACGGGATTTGAACCCGCGACTTCAACCTTGGCAAGGTTGCACTCTACCACTGAGTTACTCCCGCATTTCTTACTAAAGATATATCACATAACACTCTTAAAATCAATCTTTATCTTGTTTTTTTCCCCATATTTTATCTTCTTTTCCATCTAACAATCGTTTGATATTATCTTTGTGCCGGTATACTATAAGTATAGCTGCAATCGTGGAAGATAGGATATAAAATTTAGGCTGGTCGTACAGCCCTCCCAGGATCGGGAGTGAAAGGGCAGCCACTATGGATCCTAATGAGACGTAACGCCAGATCGCACAACATATGGTCCAGACTGCCATGGCTGAGAGTGCTGCTAATGGCATCATCCACATAAAGGCTCCCATACCGGTAGCTACGCCTTTTCCTCCACGAAATTTTGCAAATATTGGATACATATGACCGATCACTACGGTTACCCCTGTTATTCCAATCCATATCTCTTTCCCTAAGACGAAATATGCAATGAGTACAGCCATCACCCCTTTTAGGATATCCCCTGCAAATGTCATGAGGCCTTCCTTTTTACCGATGCTTCTAAAGACATTGGTTGCACCGATGTTCCCGCTCCCATGCTCTCTTATATCTATCCCCTTTTTCATCTTAGAGACTATCAAGCCAACAGGGACAGAGCCTATTAGATAGGCTATAGCGATTGTGATGATTTCGTTTAACATTCTTTATTTGATATAGAATCTGTCTGGTACCAAAATTTCATAAAATAATCCACACCTGAAATAACACTTAGGATCAATGCAATCCATAGGGCAATCGTTCCAAGGGTAAAGAAATCGATAAAGAGTATACGGTAGTTTAGAATCAAAAGAATAATGGCGACGATCTGAGCGATCATCTTGTATTTTCCTGTGGTACTTGCAGGTATTACCAGCTTTTGTGACATCCCTATTATTCTCAAACCACTGACAGCAAATTCTCTGCAGATAAGTATAACCACTATCCATGCAGGTGCTCTTCCCAATGCGACAAGAGGAATAAGGGCCGCAACGATCAGAAGTTTATCAGCAATAGGATCGAGGAGTTTTCCCAGTGTTGTAATCTGTCCCGTACTCCTTGCAATGTGACCGTCTAACCAATCTGTAAAAGAGGCAAGGCCAAAAATAATTACAGCAAAGAAGGAACTAAGCCTGGATGGTGATATCAATAGGACAACTATCAGTGGCAGGAGAAATATCCTGATCAGGGTAATTTTATTTGGCAGATTCAATTTGGATATCATAATTTTAATGTAGATAATCGGTAAAGGTAATTGTCCCGTCTGATGAGACAAACCTATAAACCTTTTTCTCTTTTTTTATAAGACTGTGATAAATCGAGATCACCTTTTTAACAAATTTTTTTGTTTCAGGAAATGGTGGTATTCCATTATATTGTTTAACCCTATTCTCTCCTGCATTGTAAGCCGCTATCGCTAATCTCAAATCACCGTTAAACATATTAAGAAGCTTACGCAGATATTTTACCCCGCCTTCTATATTTTGTTGAGGATTATAAGGATTCTCTACCATATAGGTTAGGGCAGTTTTTGGCATCAACTGCATCAGTCCCATAGCACCATCAGGGGAAGTTGCCCCGGGATCGAAATCTGACTCTGCTTCTATGATCGCAGCGATCAATTCTGGCTCTACATCATATTTATAGGCAGTAGTTTTTATCTCTTCGGAAAAGGAATATCTATTGAAAATTTTTAGTTCCTTATCCGGAGTTAGAGTCTTTTTGTTCATCTTGCCCGGTATATCTATAGTTAGCTTTCTATATTCAGAATGAGGCGGGGTATCAGTTAGGTGAATAATGCCATATTTATCTATATATCGGAACAATTCAGCATCTTCTTGTAGTGTCAAGAAAAGCAACAATATCAAAAAAACCACAACTAATACATCCCTATCATCCTTAGTTTGAACCAAAACTGCCCGGGTACAAGGCGCATGAAAATTTTGTAACCGATGGGTAGTTTTCGTTCAAACACTAGTTAAGATACTCCACCAGTGCCCTATTTTTTGCCTTTGCCTTTAAACTTTCCTTGGCCTTTTTTTCTATCTGTCGTACACGTTCCCTTGATAATCCTATCTCCTTACCTATTTTTTCTAAGGTCTTAGGAGATTCCCCGCCAAAACCGAACCGTAATCTCATGACCTTTTCCTCTCTAGGGGACAGTTCCTTTAAGAGTTCATCTACCTCCTTTATCAGAGAGGATTTTAAAAGATCCTCATCAAGAGATGTGTCAACAGCTTCTAATAGATCAACATAATTGGTCTCTTCATTATTTTTAATGGGCGCATCTAAGGAGAGATGTTTATGATAGACCCTTAAAATTGATTCTATTTCTTTAACAGAGATATTTAGCTCCTGAGATAGGTCATATGCTGTTGGCTCTCTAACAAAGCGCTGGAGCAGTTCTTTGTATTTTCCTCCTATTTTATACAGTATACCCGCCTGTTTCATAGGTAGACGAACTGTTCCGCCCTGTTCGGCCAGGGCATGCATTATTGCCTGCCTGATCCACCAGACTGCATAGGTAATAAACTTGGTACCTCTTAAAGGATCAAAACGTTTAGCCGCTTGAATCAAACCTATATTCCCCTCATTGATTAAGTCGATAATTGACAACCCGCATCCTCTGTATTTATTTGCAACGCTTACTACATACTTAAGATTTCTCTTGACCAGTTCATTAAGAGAGCTTTGATCACCTTTTTCTATTTGATTTGCCAGCGCCTTTTCTTCCTGTCTGCTAAGAGGCATGAGATCATTTATTTCTTTGAGATAGATCGACAGAGAATCTTTATTGACACTCTTTACTCTTCTTCTGTCATCTTTTAAGGGATATTTACGCTTCTTCCGTCGTCTTTCATGTCCCATGTCATTATATTTCATAAAAAATGATTCTCTATAAATTAACTAATAACTTAAATTAACTAATAACTCATAACTAAATATTTCTTTATCTAATACTACTATTTAACCGTTACTATCTTTTTAGCATAACTGACATATTTACTTTGTGGATAATCAGATATCAGGGTCTGGAAACTCTTTTTAGCCTTCTCAAGACTACCTTCCCTGAGATATGATTCTCCTAAATAATAGATTGCCTGATCCACAAACTCCTGATCCGGATATTTAGATAGTAGTTCCTGCATGCGATTTACTGTTGCCTGATACGCCCCAATCCTGAAGTAGAATCGTCCTATGTAGAATAGATTCTCTGCCAGCCTCTTTCTGCAAAATTTAATATTTTCAATAGATGTTTTATAATACTGGCTATTAGGGTAATCTGATATTAGCTTCTCAAATTTTTCTAATGCCCTATATGTGTTAATCTGATCTCTGTCAAAGGACCTTATCTCTTTAAAGCTACACATCCCTATATAAAAATGTGCTCCGTCAACATCAGAGTGCATAGGATTCAGTTCAGTAAACTTCTGATACTGAAATCTTGCCTCCTCATACCTCTTTTGTTTATATATGGAATCAGCCAGACCAATCAAGGCATCGACTCTCTGTACACTATCCGGATACTCCTCTAAAAGTCTCTCAAAACTCCTTTGAGCCTTTTCATATTTCTTCTTCTGAATATCACTATTAGCCATTAGCAATAGTTTATTAGCTGATATATCCTCATTCTTGGTAGCAGCACATCCAATAGATACTATCACTAATGACAGTATCACTAAATTAAACCAGTTATAATAAATAACATTACATGTGATATATGAGACATTCTTGTCTCGCCAGGATGGGATTAGATATTTTCGTTTATCGAGTTTCAAATATATTACCTTACTTAACTCGTTCATAAAATTGGCACATGTCCTTAATGTTTAGAACACCCGAATATTGAATCAGAAACAAGGCCTAAGTTTAGATGATTATTCTAACCTATTAGTTTTTATCATGTCAAGTTAAAAAGAGGGTTTTGTTTCTGACCCTTCATTCCTGTCACCCGTGAACTGTTACTTTAACCCAAATAATGCATTTGGGTTAAAATCTGCCTTTTTGAGTGACAACAAAGAGGGCAAAGGATATAAGGAGTATCCCGGTTGTTATAAAGTTGATATGGTAGCCGAAATGACTATTCAAAAATCCCCCCAGTGTGGCGCTCAGGAATATGGCGTTTGTCCTGATCGCTTGCACAAAGCCGAGGTTACCGCCCATTCTATCCTCTTTGAATATGATCGATATAAGTACCCCGTTCATAAGGAATATGATTGCATCTCCAACAGTATGGAGTATCCTGATAAGGAGTATTTCCGCATAGGAATCGGTATAGATGGTAGCAAACTGGAAGATCCCTGATATCCCCATTCCTATGGACAGAAATAATAGTATCCTCTTATCTTTATCAAATAACCTTCCAAATATATATAAGAGTAATCCGATCCATATCCCTACCCAAAAGTATATATTCCCGATTTTATTGTATGAGAGATTTAGATTGACCTTCATAAACAGACTGAGACTCGATTGTTCTGCCCCCAGGTGTATACCGATTGCAGAAACCGATGCTATGAGAAAGAGGACCTTGAGGCTCCACAGATCATGGAGATAGTCCTTGAGTTTTATGGAAATGGAAAGGCTGTTCTCCTTGATGAAGAGGGTGGCAAAAAAGAGGAGAAGTGTGAAGAAAAGCATAACCGCAAAGGTTGACCTCATTGTTATATAGGTCAGCATCAACCCTGTTGATCCGGGTCCGAGTGCATATCCAAGGGATGTAGCACAAAAGAAGGCCCCTAGCTGGGCTCCCATCTTTTCCTCATCCAGTATCTTGTAGAATAAAGAAAGAATGGAGATATTTATCAGGGCAGAACCAAACCCGCCTATCAATGTGAATACAGACAACAGAATAAGAGAGGTGATCGTCATCAGGCCTATAAGATATATTGAAAATGAAAATATACCTATTATGATTATCCATCTCGGTGACAGACGATCTGAGAAGAGACCGGCAGGTATGATAAAAAGGAGTGAGGCCGCATGAAATATCCCTATAAGGAAACCTATTCCTGTGTCATTTATTTCTATGGACTTAAAATATATAGGAATAAAGGCAATTACTGCCATTAAAATGAAATAGTAGAGAAAATTGCAAAAGATGAGTAACAATTTCATGGGGTTAATATAACAAGAACCCATATAATACGCAAATGGCTTTTCAGGGAATTGTGTGGAAACAGGATTCTGATGGTGGTAACTTGACTTAGGTCAATTTGTAGGTTATTTTGTAAATAGTTTTTGTAATAAAATAGTTAGAGTCCATCCATTAATGGATGGACTATAGTTAACATTTTTTACCTTTAGCCCCTGGTGTATAGCCATGAGAAAACCTGTTGTAGCTATAGTTGGAAGACCAAATGTAGGGAAATCTACCCTATTCAACCGCATAATCGGGAAGCGGAGGGCTATTGCTGATAGTACTCCGGGTGTTACCAGGGACAGGAATTATTCTGATGCCACCTGGGCCGGTAAGTCATTCATCCTTATTGATACAGGTGGTTTTGAGCCGGTGTCAAAGGATGATATCCTGCTGCAGATGCGGGAGCAGATGCTGTTAGCCGTTGAAGAGGCAGATATTAGTATATTTCTGGTAGATTCAAAGGATGGGTTAATGCCTGGTGACGAAGAATTTGTTGATCTCCTTCGCTCTGCCGGTAAACCAATCATACTATCTGTCAATAAGGTTGATGACAAAAAACATGAAGACAGGGTCCACGAATTTCATAAATTGGGGACAGAGTATCTTTATCCTGTATCAGCAGAACATGGCAGGGGTGTGGATGATCTATTAGACAGAATATTAGAGCTTATCCCTGAATATAAAGAGGAAGAAGAACCTGAAGATGTGGTGAAGGTGGCAGTAATCGGACGTCCAAATGTTGGAAAATCCTCCCTTGTAAACAATATCCTTAATGAGGAAAGGGTATTAGTAAGTGATTTACCGGGCACAACCAGGGATCCGATCGATACATATTTCCAGGTAGGCGGGAAAAAATATCTATTTATTGATACTGCTGGTATCAGGAGTAAGGGGCGTGTCTCTCTTCGCCTGGAAAAATATTGTATTATCATGGCATTAAAAGGAATAGAAAGGAGTGATATTGCCCTTATACTGATAGATGCCGTGGAGGGTATTACAGACCAGGATACCAAGATAGCTGGCTATGCCCATGATATGGGCCGCGGAGTTATTATTGTTGTAAATAAATGGGATTTGATTGAAAAGGATAGATATACTACAATAGAATTTACCAGAAACATAAGGAACAGATTTAAATATCTCTCTTATTCACCTATTATTACAGTATCGGCAACGAGCGGACAGAGGGTTAATAAGATAATTCCTTTGATAGATAAAGTTGCAACAGGATATTCCATGCATATCAGCACTGCCCTTTTAAATAAGACCTTTGGGGATGCAATAGAGAGGAGACCCCCTCCCCGTTACAGAGGGAAGGAGCTAAAGTTCTTTTATGTTACGCAGATTAACTCCAGACCGCCTACATTTGTCTCTTTTGTCAACTATCCCAAGGGTGTGCACTTTTCATATCTGAGATATATCCATAATCAGCTAAGGAGGAAATTCGATTTTGAAGGTACCCCGATAAGGATCTTTTTTAGGGCGAGAAGATAAATATATTTATTTTTTTGTTACTTGACACATTCCATTAAAAATGATAATACCAATTATATGAGTTACGGATTTCAGCCGGAAATATTAATCCGTAGCTCGCAATGCGTAGCCGGTAACTCGATAATCCTGATAATCTGTGTCCAAGATGTAAATTTCTATGCTATTTAAGAATGCATTTAATAACAAAGAGTTAGTTGTGGTTATTTGAGGTTCAACAATAGGTTTGTAGAAGTGGGGGGCAGATATGAAAGAATACAAGATTGGGGCTTTGAGAAATATAGGCATTATCGCTCATGGGAATGCCGGCAAGACCTCTCTGGCAGAGGCAATATT
>QIDP01000008.1 GCA_003229375.1 Nitrospirota bacterium | reverse complement strand
GCTACTATACAAAAAATTTCCAAATTTAGCAATAGGATATTTAAGCACTATGGATAAAATACTGTTGGACTGAACCGTCTTCACTGAGGATTTTTGTTTTGCCCTACTATATTTAACCCAAAAAATGCAATTGAAACCGTCATAATACTTGAAATCAGCACCACAGGCGGCGTTGCTTTAATAGCTTTGACCACAGACATATTGGAATATTTCTGTCCTCTCCCCCTCGGGGAGAGGAGATAATAAAAGGGGGTCTTCCGGAAATAGTGTGGAGAAAAGGTGGTTATTAATGTCAATCTACTGCCTGCTATTTAGAATCTCATCTCCTCAACACCCTCCCTGCCAATGCCCTGGTGTGTTCCCCCTTCTTTACTGTTACTACCCCATTCACTATGACATACTCAATGCCGGAAGGATATTTAAATGGGTGTTCATAGGTAGCTGTATCTGATATCTCAGCAGGGTTAAAGATGACAATATCTGCATACATCCCCTCCTTGATCAATCCCCTGTCATCTATCCCGAGTCTTCTGCACGGATCCGAGGTCATCTTTTTTATGGCAGTCGGCAAATCAAGTAATCCTGTATCCCTTACATATCTCCCGAGTATACGTGGAAATGTCCCGAATGTGCGGGGATGCGGTCTTCCCCTGCCCAGAGGACCGTAAGCTGCCCTTGCGCCGCTATCCGAGCCTATCATGATATATGGTTTAAGGAGGATCCTATGCAGGTTCTCTTCAGACATAGAAAAGAATAGGGCATCCACCTCTGTCCTCTCCTCAACAAGCAGGTCAAATATGAAGTCAAATACATCAGAACCCCTTATCCCGGCCCCCTCTTTTACACTCTTACCTTCCAGATCCTTATTCTTATCAGAGATAACCTCAGATATTACTACCTTATCCCAGGCATCAGGGATCATTTCCTTCAGCATATCCTCTTTAATCCCTCTTCTTGTCTCTCTGTTCCTTAACCTCTCTATCTGTAACTCCACCCCACCCTCAAATACCCGGTTTGGCAAGACAGCCTGAAGTCCTGTATTTCCTGCAAGATAGGGATACCTGTCGCAGCTCAGATCCAGCCCCCTATCTATAGCAGACTCTATCAGATCAAAGACTGCATCTATCTTCTTCCAATTATCCTCTCCTGATGTCTTCAGATGGGAGATCTGAACCGGAATATCTGCCTCCCTCCCGATATTTATTACCTCCTCAATGGCCTCCAGTATCTTTATCCCTTCACTCCGTATATGGGTAGCGAGAATACCACCATTCTCCGAGACGATCCTGCATGAATCTATCAGCTCCCCTTTATCAGCATAACAGGCAGGCGGGTAGATAAAGCCCACTGATATACCATAGGCGCCTGCTTTCATACCTGAAAGAATGGTATCGGATATCCTCTTTATCTCATCTTCACCGGGGGCCCTGTCCTCCCTCCCCATTACAGAGTCCCTGATAGTATTGTAGCCTAACAGGGCAGCATAATTCACGGATATCCCTTTGCCTGCTAATCTATCAAAGTATCCATTAAGGTCTGTCCAGTCTAAATCAAGATCATATGATTCTCTGTAACTCCTCTTTCTCTCCTCTAGTACCTCCCCTCTGATAGGGGCTGCTGAGTAACCGCAGTTTCCACCAATCTCGGTGGTTACACCCTGTCTGATCTTGCTTTCAGCAAAGGGATTTATCAGAAGATAATAGTCTGAATGTGAGTGTATATCAACAAAGCCCGGGGATATAGCTAAACCTCCGGCATCTATAACCTCCTCTGCATCCCGGGCCTCTATCCTGCCCACCTTTGATATCCTGTCACCGATGATACCTATATCTGCTCTAAACGGAAGCATACCGCTCCCATCATATATATCAGCATCCTTAATTAGCATGTTGCATATCATCAGAATATATCTCCCTGTAGTTCTGATAGTTCCTCAGTACCTTTTTTACATACCCCTTTGTCTCGCGATAGGGGATCATTTCGATAAATTCATCCGGATCAGCGCCTTTATATCTCTCTCTCCATAGGTCTACCTTTTTCACACCTGCATTATAGCTCGCAAGTGTAAATATTAAATTACCTTTATATCTCTTTAATAACTCTGCAAGATGTCTTGTTCCCAACAGGATATTTAACTCAGGATCGAATAATATCTCCTTCTTAAACTCCCTATCCTGATAAATACTATTAAATACAAGCCTTCCTGTTTTCGGGATCAATTGCATAAGGCCATGTGCATCTGCAAAGGATAATGAATTAATATCAAAGGCGCTCTCCTGCCTTATGAGTGCCTCAACCAGAAATAAATCCATGTCATTTCCCGAGACATGCTTTGAGATATACCCCCTGTAAGGCAGGGGATAGAAAAGTCTCCAGAATATCGGGGGGAGGTTATTAATCCTTTTACCCGGGAAATCATAAAGTATCCTATACAGTATGGAAAGCGAATCATCATATGCCTCTGCCATGGAATAGAGGATGCCAAGTCTAAGTAAATCCTCCGGTCTTCTTGATAGAAATCTTCCTGCAATCCTTATCTCTTCACCTGCATCCTCAGATAATCCGAGTTCAATCAACTCTCTTGCCCTCTCGAGGTGGAAACTCTCTATACCTGACTTGTTTAAGTTATCAAAGGGAGAAGAGTTGTGGTAAGATATCTTGGCAGATATCCCCTTTTCTAAGTTAACGGTGTTGGCGCCCATGCTATCTTTTGTAATATTATAAGAAAGGCTCAGTCTCTCTTTCCCCTTGTGTCCATAATAGGTATAGGGATATTCTCTCTCTAAGGTCTTATATGCCGATAATGCTGCCTTTTTATTTCCAACCTTCTCAGCAGACTTCCCCATCCAGTACAGTGAGATATCCCTGTAATTCGAAGCAGGGTAAAGCTCGATTGTTTTTTGAAAGGCATTGATAGCCTTTTGATAGTCTTTGTTCAGATAATACATCCAACCGATTTTCCATCCTGCCTCCTTTGCATACTTTCCCTTAGGGAAGTTCTTGATGATCTTTGAATATAATTTTACTGCCTCATTTGTCCGCCTCCGTTCATCATTGATCCTGGCCATAATATAGAACGACTTTTCTGCCCATGAACTCCCGGGAAATCTATCTATCACCTTTTGACAATATTGTACAGACATTGAGATGCTCCCGTTATTCCAATAGATATTTGCAATCTGGTAGAGCGCCTCTTTTACACGCGGGTCTTTTGGGTACTTATTTATAAAGGTCTTAAATGTCTCGATAGCGAGCTTATGCCTCTTCCGGAATAAATAACACTTTCCCAGTCTCAGAAATATCTTTCCTATCAGGGGACTTTTCGGTCTCTCCTCTATAAATTGACGGCATTCTTTGATTGCCCTGGAATACTCATTTTCAGCAATAAGAAGACCTATTCTCTTTAAGACCTGATCAGGTGAGAGGGAAGGCAGGGATGGTCTAAGGGGTTTATCACTGCTTATTATTCTGATTTTCTCTTCTGCTATCATACCAAAATGGTCTGTGGGATAGAGGGTATATAATCTCTGGTAGACCTTATATGCCTTCAGGGGTTCAGATTTTACAAGCAACACATGACCAAGGAGAGACAGGGCCTCGGGGAGATTTTCATACTTTGGATATCCTTTGATTAGATTCCTTAGATGAGAGACAGACCGGTCATCATCACCGGACAGGTAGAGTGCCCACGACCTTACAAGCTCTGCATCCGGAATAAGCCGGCTTGAAGGCATCATATTTATTAACCTCTCTGATGCCTTGATAGCCTTTTTATGATCTCCCAGCCCCTGATATCCCTTTGCGAGATTTAGCTCTATATAATCGGCCAGTTGATCATAATCTCCTATCACCAGCTCAAAATATCCGGTCGCCTCTTCAAACCTCTCCAATTTCAGATTAATATGACCAAGGAGATAGGTTGCCCTCTTGCCCCATATTGTCCCCTGGAAATCCTTTGCGATCCCTTTGAGTTCAGAGACAGCATCCGGATATCTCTCTTCATTTAATAGAGAGACCGCCTTTTTCAGGGCAGTGTCTCCCCCCCTTATCTCTTCAGCGCCCTGACCGATCCCGGTTACAAATAAAATAAGGATCAATGATATGATTAGATATACCCTTTTTTTCATGCCTCTATCTCCACCTTTCCCATTTTCTCTGTCCCCCCACGGACAAACAAGTTTGTCCATGCCACTCTATGAGCTTACCGGGCCGGGCACATATTTTTCCTTGATCTTTGCTCGTTTGTATGGCATATTTCAGCTTAAATAGAAATTCTGTATAATATGGATATTTTGCTAGTATACAGAATTTTTTCTGTATACAGTAGATTATTATACTGATTATTTTTATTATTTCAAATCGTTTATTAAAACGAGAAATAATATATAGAGAATGAATTTGATTGATAGAATACGTAAATGTTTTGATCTTGAAAGGGTATTATATTCCGGTCATGCAAGGCATGAGATGCGAGTTGAAGAATTTGGCCAAATTACGGATCAAGAAGTTTACGAAGCTGTAAAAAACGGAAAAGTAATAGAAGAATATCCTAATGATAGACCATATACAAGTGTCTTGGTTTTTGGGAAAACTAATTCTAAACGTCCGATACATATCGTGTGTGCATTTGATGCTGAAAATAATCAGACTATTATAATTACAGTTTATCACCCTGATCCTAATGTGTGGGATGATTTTCAAAGGAGGAAAAAATGAAATGTATTATATGTAATGGAGACGATATCCGTAAAACTGATGTTAAAGAAGAATTGAAAATTGGAAATGATATCATATTTCTTCCAATAAATGTTCCCGTTTGTACATCCTGTGGGGAAAGATATTATGATCGAAGAACTATCCAATATCTAGAAAAAGAAGAAAAGAGACTAAAAGAAAAAAAGGTAAATCTTCATGAGGTTGGAAAAGTTTTAGAATATGCATGACTAATTGAATAGTATTGTTGCTTTCATTGACGGTATGAGTTTTGAAGAACTCCAAAATGATGACAAGCCCTAAATATCTTTTCTGCAATATCATCAGGACGTTCTTCATCCATTATATCTATCCATTGTGCATCTTTAACCCCGCGAAACCATGTAAGCTGCCTCTTGGCATATCTCTTTGTCTCCTTTTTTATCTCCCGAACAGCGTCATCAAAATCGATCTCCCCGTCAAGGTATCTGATCATCTGAAGGTAACCGAGACTCTGAAAAGGCTTTAATCTCTTGCTATAACCCATATTAAGTATCCCCTTTACCTCTTCCAATAACCCATTAGAGATCATTCTGTCAACCCTTTTTTCAATCCTTTTATATACCTCCTCCCGTTTTCTGTTCAGGACAAAGTAATTGACATCAAATTTACTTTGTGTTGAATGATATTCTGAGATAGGTATCCCTGAAAGGTAAAATACCTCTAATCCCCTTTCAATCCTGACCCTATCATTAGGATGGATCCTCCCTGCTGTTACCGGATCTATCTCCTTTAACTTATTATACATATATAGTTCCCCTTTTTCTCTGAATTCGTCCTTGATCCTTTTCCTTACCTCATGATCTGATTTGACAGCGCATTCCAGGCCCTCTGTTAGTACCTTTATATATAATCCTGTTCCTCCAACTATAAGAGGGGTCTTCCCCTTCCGGTGAAGCCCCTTAATGATATCAAGCGCTAATATCCTGAATTCACCTGCTGTGAATTCAGAATCCGGATCGACAATATCTATAAGATGATGCGGTATAACCTCCATCTGTGCTGGACCGGGCCTGGCAGTTCCTATATTGAAATATCTGTAGACCTGCATTGAATCAGCGCTGATGATCTCTGTCTTCAGCCTGGATCCCAGTTCAATAGCTACCTCACTCTTACCCGACGCGGTAGGACCTGTTATGACTATTAATGGAAACATATTATAATTTTATATCATTCTTTTCAAGGGTTGTCCCCTTTACCCTTTCTAACCTCACAAGCGATTTGTTGTAGTCGACTATAGCCTTTATCTCTTTACTCTGTTCCTCTGCCAGATCCTTCTGAAACTCTAAGACATTAAAACTTGTTGAAAGCCCCACCTCAAACCTCTTCTCCTCTACATCCAGCTTTTGCTCTGCCAGCCTCCTTGCCAGTTTTGTGACATTTACCCGTTTAATATTTGTCTCTATCTCCCTTACTGCCTCTCTGACCTCGAGGGCTATCTTCTGCTCCAGATTCTTGAGAGAGATAATGGCCTTTTTTACCTCTATCCTTGCAGCAGTGAGATTGCTTCTGGCTGAACGGTTGCCTAAAGGGATATTTACCTTTACCCCGGCCTCCCAGGAATAGTAGTTACCTGACCCCAGCCTGCCGAGTGCATCTTCGTATCCCCCTCCAAATCTGCTAGGAGGTATTGATATGCCTCCAAAAGAGAGTTCCCTCGCATCACCACTAAGACCGTTCAGGCCAAAACTTCCTATAAGATCTATACTAGGGAAGATCTGGTTCTTCTTATACTTGACTTCTATCTTTTTGTTAGACAGATCGATCCTTGCCTGGACAAAATCAGGGCGTCTTTCAAAGGATATCTTCATGGCCTCATTATTATCGATCTCAACAACCTCAAAAATGGGTCTATCAGCGGGATAGACAGGGAGACCCCAATAAGGGGAATCCTCCTCAATATTCATTGCCCTCTTTAATCTATCCTCTGAATCCTTGACCGCACTTTCAGCTATAATAACCCCCTCCTCCCTGGAAGCCACCTCTGCCCGGGCCTGAAGCATCTCTATAGGGGCCATGGTTCCAACCTCTATCTGGGCCCTAACCCTCTTTAAAAAATCCCGGGCCAATGCCAGGGATTGGCGCTTTACCTTAAGAACTTCGATATTAAAGACAATATCCCAGTACATATCTTGTACCTCAGAAATCCTCATGATAACCACAGATTTAAACTGATTAAGGGATATATCCTTATTATTACTGGCAATAATTATCTTTTTCTTATTTAAACCTATCCCAAAATCCTTGAGGAGTGGTTGTGTTAAAGTCAGCGTAAGATCAGATGTGTATTGCGGACTAAGTCCGGCATAAATTGAATTGAATTTTATCCTTTCATTGGTGAACCTCAATTGATAGTTTCCACCTGTAATCAGATCCTGGCTTATCCCTATACCCCAGTTTATACTATCATCTACACTGACATCCGGATCGGCAAATGCAGAGGCCACAGGTCTCTTGTCCCTATTGATGGATAAATCAAAGACAATTGCCGGATCAAACTCTCCCTTTTCCAGTGTTATCATGGTCTCGCTTATCCGGGGATTGAATCTCTCGACCCTTATATCAAGATTATTTTCAAGGGTCAGTTCTATAGCCTCTCTTAAAGAGAGAGATAAGTATTGCTCATCTGAAGGAGGCGGGGAGTCTCCTGGTTTAGTGTCTGCAAAACTAAAAGGTGGCGCTGTAATTATCAGGATTGAGATATAAAGGATAAAGATAGATCGTATATTAGGACCATAACCGTTTCTCATAAACATATCCCTCCGCTCCTTTTTAAAATAAAGGCTCTTCCGCCAGAAAACTTATTATAGTTATAGCTCTGCTTTATTGCAACTTTTTTGTGAAAGACATTTTTACCCTTGATTTTTTCAATGGGTAACTTTATTAAAGCCTGTTTAAAAGTATTCCATAATATATGGGTTAAAATTCCTTATTGCCTTGATTTGTGCTTAAAAATTGGTTTCACAGCT
>QIDP01000158.1 GCA_003229375.1 Nitrospirota bacterium | reverse complement strand
AAACTATGGACTATCAAATTTTGGTTGCATTGATGTAACCTGGCTACACTATCACAAATGAAAAACTTCCCAAAGGTATGTGTTTTCGGCCATTAAAATGTCATTTTATTTTTGACAGGGTCCTTAGTCCTATTTTAGAGAAAAGCTCTATTAAGGCCGTGCCTTACATTGTCCCCATCAAGCACATATGCACGAATATTCTGGTGGAATAGTTCCCTCTCAACACAATGGGCAATGGTAGATTTGCCAGAGGCAGAAAGCCCGGTAAACCACACAAGCCCGCTTTTATGCTTGTTAAGACGGTTTCTGTCATACCTATTTACATGGCCGTCATGCCATACTACATGATTTTTCACCTGAAAATCCCCCCTAATCCCCCCTTTAACAAAAGGGAGGAAAGTTTGAGTTATCCTACTTTATTGTTATTTGAATTTAAAGAGAACTTACCAAATCCAGCTATCCAGGGACCCTGGCAAGATAAATGGTTCCCGGGAAGGTAAATCCCTTCACGCATATCTCACTGATAAAGAGCCGGAATATATTTTTAAATGCCCGTTGTGTGATGGTCATGATTACTCGAGATATCCAAGGCTTTTTAATCGTTCAGCTATGATAGCTTCGTCTTCTTTTGATAGTTTAAAGGTGTCATCATCGTAGGTGATCGGGTTTTGGTGAAGATATTGCGGCTGAATAGCATGGGCTATCTGGTCTCCAACTGCAATCATGCAGCCAGGAGTATAGGTTCTTGACAGATTTAATTTTTGCCACAGAGGACACAGAGAAATACTAAACTACTATCGCCTTTTGGCGATAATAGTTTGGTTTTTAACCTCTGTGATCTCTGTGACCTCTGTGGCAAAAATTAAATAGATATTTACCTATCGTACAATTACGCAGGCTGAAGCCTGCGGCTACCAAATCTGAGTTGCCCCCCTCACCTTTCATTCCACTTGTGCTGAAATGGATAAAGGCCAAAGGACAGGCTTCTATTTTTTATAAGGTAATCTGGTTTCTTCTACAGGGGGCTTCAGGTTTTCGAATTCAGGGTCTTTGTGAACAAGTGTGCCACTCAATTCTAAAGCGACTGAAGCAATATAAGCATCCGCTAAGGACATTCTATTGGTTGCCTTTAAACTCCCTGCCTTTAATGTAAAGGCTTCATTAGATTCAACTACCTGAACAGGAAGAGATTGGATCAACTTGACTCTCCTTAATGCCTCATCTTCTCCTTTTTCTTGCATCGTTATATAAAAGACTTCCAATAAGCTTATAAAAACAACAAAAATATTTATTTCTCCTTTCTCAGCCTTTATCAACAATCCTTCTATCTCTTCAGTCCCTTCCTCAACTTCGATAAAAGTTAAAATAGCTGATGTATCAAGAACAAAAATATTTCTATCTTTTTTCAAAATGAATATCCTCCGCTCTTGATCTTAAAAGCTTTTCAGTAAGCCTTTCACCTTTTCCACATCCTTTTAGAAGTTTCCTTGCCTCTGCAAAAGGGATCTTCTCTACTTCGTTAGGAAATATCACCAGAACTTCGGTCTTCTTTTTAGTCTTTATGGGTTCTATGAGTTTTATTTCATAGCCATCAAATATAGCTTTGAGCACCTGCATCTTTATCTCCTCCCGGGTCAATTATACCATTTTCAGTAAAATATACAAGTTCGGGTAATTAAGAACAGCAATTCTAATTATGGCGTAACACTTTGATATTATAATAGTTAAATCTAACATGTTTAGATTGCTACAATAAAATACATACCAAAAAGCTACAAAAATGACATAAAAGCCTGTCTTTGCTCAAGATTTGCTCAAATTTGAAAGTTGGTAATTTTACGACGTTGTGTTATAGTCATGATTAATGATTATTCGAGATATCCAAGACTTTTCTATCGTTCAGCTATGATAGCCTCGTCCTCTTTTGATAGTACACTTTGTTCATCAGAAGGTACAGATTTAATTTTTGCCACAGAGGGCACAGAGATCACAGAGGTTAAAAACTAAACTATTATCGCCTTTTGGCGATAACAGTTTACTTTATATTTTTCTCTGTGATCTCTGTGCCCTCTGTGGCAAAATTAAAATAGATATTTACCTATCGTACAATTACGCGGGCTGAAGCCTGTGGCTACCAAATCTGAGTTGCCCCCATCACCTTTCGGAAATTAAGTTATAACCACAAAGGCACAAAGGGCACAAAAAAATTATTTTTAATTTCTCTTTGTGTACTTTGTGTCTTTGGGGTATTTCATTATTAAATTAATTGTGTAATTTATTATCTGAAAATCTATAGGGAGGGATTAAAAGAGTCAAGTAACCTGGCCCCATGATGAACTGTTAAGATTTCAACTTCGTCAGAAATAATTCTGTAAATAACTCTATAATGACCTAATATGATCTCTCTAATATCTTCACGACCTATTTCAGGAACAACTCGACCTAAAAGCGGAAACCGATCAAGGCGGTCTGTCACCTCAAATGCTCGGCTTGCAAATAATTTCGCATACTGAGGTGCATCACGAGCGATAAAAAGACAAATTGCTTCTAAATCTTCAAGCGCCTGATCAGTCCAAGTTACTTTAACCAATTTTTCATGCGCTCTTTTGCTTCTTTTTGAGATATCTTTTGACCATCATCCGCTTGTCTAATGCCATGATTGATCTTATATAGGAAATATAATCTTTCCATAGCATCTTCAATGGAAGCATCTTGGGGAAGTTCCTGAATAGCCTTTATTGCTTGATCTTTTACTGTCATTATCCCTCTCCCTAGTGAAAAATTGGGGTCAAACCTACATTATACATTTAAGTGCATCTATCTCCTTCTTTAAATCATCCGATTCCTTTATACAGTCTGAGGGGAGTGGCATAGACAAAGTTGTTTGTCCGTGCTCCTTTTTAGGCGCATTGCAGATTACATAACCTCTGATAACTCCATTTTTATATCGTAACCAAGTTTGCGAAGGTAATCATAACAATCATCCCAAGTAAGACCAAATTCACGGATGTCTGCAAGTCCTATCCGTGCAAGAATATCCCTTATAAGTTCAAAATTTTCATCTTCAAAATCAGCTTCTTTTATCATATCCTCTGCCCAATCTATAAGGGCTGATAAATCTATTTCTCTGTTTATGTACTTTATAAGCATATCTACAAGTGCCTTTCTTGTCAAAAGCATTACTATCCCTCCTTCAATTTCCTATGGCCTCTATCCACAGGAAACTTTTCATGGATTTCTATTAAAATACCCTTTTCATTGTAGACTTCTTGATAAAACTTAAGTGTTTCTTCTATAGCGTTCACTTCTTTAACATATCTGGCCTTCCATCCATGTCTCCCTTTTGTCTCAAACCAGTATTTTCTGCCACCATCAGGCAATTGTTCCCGGTTAGGAAATTTTCTAAAGGTATTATAAAATCTTCACAGTAGGCTATAGGTTCTAGGGTCTAGGCTGTAGGGAGTAATTATAGGGTTTAGAAGGAATTATTTTTAATTTAATTAACTTGATGATTTCTTCAATTGATTTGAAAGGATAGAAAATCATGAAAGTTAGGAAAGAAAACAATGATTGCAGAGATTGCAGACAAAACCCTTCCTTTATAAGGGCTTAAATTTGTACAACCCTTTTTTATTCAAACACATGCATCTATGTATGCAGGCGGGAAATATAAACTCTATATTTTTCTTCTCCTTCTTATCATTGGACCAATAAAAGGCATACCAGCCAGTCCGAACATGACTAATGAGAGGATACTAGGCTCGGGCACAACAGCGCCGCTGCCCTGCAAGGTGGCTGAACCAATACTATTAAGAGTTCCGGCAGTAACCGTAAGCTGAATTTGTACTTCTCTGTCTGCTATCAGATCTAACATCACTTCATTTGGGATATCAATACTCCATGATAAAGGACCTGCCTCATCCGAGGTGCCACTCTCCCAATATCGGTCTAAAAAGTAACCGTCAAGCGCTAAGACCGAGAAATACATACCAACCCCACCACCTACAGACTCATAACTATAATCCATGTCTTTTATTATGAGATTGGCGCTTGTGATTTCTAATGACTCAGTGCCACTAAGGTTAGGAATAAAATCATCAAGATCTAATATATGGGTCCAGGTAGTAACTGGATCGCCAATAGTTATTGACCCTACTGTGTCGCTGAATGCAAAGGTATCTCCTATCTCAAGTGCATGGACATTCGAGAGACCTCCATAAAAGGCTATAGCTAAAATCGTTAATGTAACAACAATTATTTTTTTCATATCTAACCCTCCCTATTACAATAGACACAATGGTTATTATTAGACAAACAGACCTTAAACACTACCCTATTTCAAGAAAATTTATCTCTCTTTTATCCCCCCTTTCTTTTTGAGTCAAATTATGACTATCCGAGAAAGATTATATTTCATTAACTTTATGGACTTATGGATTGTAAGATACACATTTGTTATTTTCTTGTCAAGAAAAAAATTGGTTTTTTCGAAAAAAAGTTGGGAGACTCGAAAATGACTCTATTAGAGAAGCCCCGAAATTGGTAGCCGCAGGCTTTAGCCTGCGAAAAAGTTTGCGATAAATCAGCCACTTACGCAACCTGAAGGTTGCGGCTACCCTGTTTTGGAGGTTTTTGCAGCAGAGTCAAAAATAAATTAAAAGTCAAAAGCAAAAATGAAAAATGACAATCCGTGATGTGTAATGCGTGATGTGTTATTTGTATTTTTGATTTTTATCAGTACCTGAATGCAATACCGGCCCCTACCTGCTGCGTATCAAAGACGTATAAATCTTTGTTAGAATCCCTGGAACTATAAGAATATGAGAGCGAAATTGATATGGCCTTCACAGGCAGATATAAGAGCTGCACACTAGCGCTCCACATATCATCCTTCCTCTCTTCGATAAACGGTATAGAAATATCACCTTTTTTATAAGAATACCTTTTCCTGCCTCCACCGACAATGGTATTGATCTTGTCTGTTATATGATAACGGAACGAGACATGCCAGGAATCCACCTCACTATATATCTGATCCTGAAATATCTCTTCCCTTATATCCCTATCCATCTGACCGCTCCCTAAGAGTTTGGCGGTTATATAATAATCTATGCCAACACCCCACACCGGCCCATCATAATCCCTATACTTTAAATCATTATCATTATATCTCTTCCATTTATAGCCTGCATCCAGGTATAGTATAATCCTGCCGGCAACCTTATAGTCGATTCCTCCGGAAACAGCTCTTTCTGTATTATCCCCGCGTCGATTATCCACGCGCAGAGAAGTCTCATTCACATAATCAATATCCCTGTTTAAGAACTTGACAAACAGCTTATATACCGGAGATGGTGAATAATAGATATTTCCTGAATAATCCTGTGTAACCCTTTCCGAAGATTTATATGTATCAGGACTGTAACCATTCTCCTTTCTTATATAACCGCCGCGTATCCCCCATCCTAACATATACCTGTAATCCAGATAACCGCCGACTGTATCCGTATCCTGAAAGACCCTCTCTGGTGAACGATAGTCTTCCCTGGATTGGGCCTTTCTCTGATATCCTCCATATAATCTGCCGGTTATCATGTCCAGGACATTTAATGAAACACCCCCTGATATCTCTTCTTCCTGAAAGTCTTCACTTGCATAATGAGAAAAAAACATAAAATCCTTTTTATAGGTAAAATCCAGTTTCTGCTTACTTACAGGATATTCAACATCCACCCTGGCAGAGATATTATGAATATAATCATATAACTGATCATCTCCTACTAAAATTTTAAGCCGGTCCTTATCCTTCAGGCGATATATATTGCTATCATAAATCGCCCTGTATTCCACAGATGGTTTTATCATATCCCCGGCAGCATCACCTGAAGCAGGAGATACCATAATAAGAGCAGAAGACAGCATGATAACTATAGTTAAAAAAAAATAGGGCACCAATGATAAATAGTGTCTGACCAAAAACCTGTGTTTGAACCAAAACTAAATAGCTATTCCTCTACAGAAGTCAGGAGGTTAGAAAGGGTATTTTCATATATCCGGATATCTTTACCTTTTTTCAGCTCTTTGATCCATTTGTCCAGTCTTTCCTTGAACTTTTCTTTGAAAAGCCTTCTTTTTATGGCATACTTTGCCTGCTCAAATGTATAGGAGCCTGTCCTTTTTCCTGTGAGTTTAATGACCTGATAACCCAGGGATGTCTTTACCGGCCCGCCAATATCATCTGTCTCAAGATCCTGAATTGCCTTTTGAAGGTCCGGGCCGAATGCATTCTTGTTTCTATATCCATTGTCTCCTCCATTCTGCGCACTCTTTCTGTCAAGGGAATAGAGTAATGCCATCTTTGCAAATTCCTCACCTGCCTTTAACCCGGCAATGATTTCATGTGCGTCCTTCTCTTCTTTTACCAGGATATTGCTCAGCCTTATCTCTTCCATGTTCTTAAATTCATCTGAATGCCTGCTGTAATAGTCCTCTGCATCATGGTCTGTGACTTTGGTTTCTCTCATAATCTCTTTTTTGACCAGCCTATTTATTATCATCTCTTTTTTTATATCTCTGAGCTGCATCATTATGTCATGGTCTTTGTCAATACCGCGTCTCTTTGCCTCTTCATAGAGGATCTCTGTATCTATGATTGTATTCAGCAGCTCTCTCTTGCCCTTATTCTTTGTGGATACCTGTTGAAATACAGCAGGGAGTTTTTTCTGCTGTCTCATGAAATAGTTTATTGTGATCTCCTTTTTCCCGACCTTTGCAAGGACCTGGCTTGAATTGGCAATATCGCTTGACGGCCCGGAAGAACAGGAGATAATTGGAATAAATGCAATAATAACATAAATGCCCCTTAATAATTTGCCGCAGAGATCACAGAGGACACAGAGTTTAAATTCAAATGAATTTTTCTCTGTGCCCTCTGTGGCTATAGTATTTGAATTATTATGTGCCAAATACATACCTCCTCAGTTCAGGATCAATGTTTAGATACAACTCTTTTATAAATGACGTCTGTAATTGGTAGGCCATGGTTATATCTCTTTCTGATGCAGGTGAGGAAACCCTCACGATTGTCCCCTGTGTTGGTGTGGCCTTAAAGCTATAGAATATCTGTTTGATCTTTCTTTCAAAATGGTTGGTAACGACCTTGCCGTCAAGGACGATCCAGTAATGCATTGGTTCTATTCGTCCATCTCCCCTTGTGATCAGGCGTTTGGCATTCAGATCTCTTTCTCCGATGTCAATATTGAAAAGTCCTCCGGATGTCACATCAAATCCGGCAAACCTGTAACACCCCTCAGGGATATGGAGGCTGAAGTTCTGGCGCTGGTCAGGGGCATAGGCAACTACAAGCCATATGATACGGTCTTCTTTATCTTTATAGGTTCTCTTTAGTATCCTGTCCAGGAATTTCGATTCCTGGGTATTCAGGTCTGTATCCTGACTTATTACATACCATTGACCTATTTTATCAGGAATAGATGTGATATCTATCTCTTCAGGGGCGCTCTTTCTGGTGATCTTATAGGTATGTGCAACCGGTATTATAATAAGTATCAAAGAGAACACAATAACAAATTTAATGATTGCTGTTCTTGTAATTGTTTTCATGAAAATACTCTAAACTATTCAGCTAAATACCTACAGACTATCCACCTGAGTAGTTACAGAGTAGTTACAGGAATTAAACAATATGACATCTTTTCCATCCCCCTCACCCTAACCCTCTCCCCGGAGGGGAGAGGGGATTATATAACGCACCTTGCTGCCTCTTCTCCCCGGGGGAAAGGGGAGATTTATGGTAATTTGTTTTTGCGCAAGCCCTTAGCGATCTCGGTTATGACTGCGAGAGATATAAGGCTTACAGCAAAGAGGAGATAGCCGGAAAAATTATGAAAGAACCCCTGTCCTGCTGCCTCACCATAGTAATATGTGATAAGGGCCAATAACAGAATCCTCAGTATATTTGCAAATAGGGTAATAGGTAAGACAAAGATGAATATAAGGAGTTTGTGGATAAGTGTGATCTTCTGAATATAGAGGAAAACAGAACTGACAGCCATGATAGAGATAATAGAACGTAGGCCGCTGCATGCGTCAGATACAAGCAGGGAATAGTCAGCGATATTTATAATGACCCCATTGCGGCTTACAGGGTAGTGCGTAAGACGCAGGATGCCGCTTGTCACATATGAGACCATCTCCTTTAACGGGGTAGTAAGCATGTCTATGAAAAACAGCGGAAGAGGGATAAGAAAGGCTATAAACAGGATTGGAAATAGTATGCCCTTTAGACTATCCCTCCCGAGAAGAAAGCCGGTTGTCCCCAAGATTACCGGTATCATAGAAAAGGTTTCAATAATAATGAATCGCTGCATTGTGCCTAACAGATAAAGAAGAAGGCCAAGGATAAAGAGTAGAAGATAAAAGGGATGAAAGGACCTGTCAACAGGCAGGTTGAGGAAGTCTCTTGACCTCCAGACAAGCCAGAGAAAGATGAGAAACATTAATGGGCCATGGTCGTAATCCGAGGCCCGCCAGGCATGGTCAAAAAGCTTATAGATTGTGGGAATATACATTATTGTGATGATAAGGGAAACACCTATGCCATAATAGATATCTCTATGGTGAGCTAAATTAATTTTCGGTTTTTGATTTTCGATTTTCGATTGATTCATTATTTGCTATGAAATACCCCCACGGACAAACAAGTTTGTCCATGCCACCCATAGAGACTTATTTCATCTGTTTCCCAAACTGCTACAATAAGGTTTGTAACTATTCAGCTATTCATCCCCCCCTTTTCCAAAGGGAGACCTGAATAGTTACTAAGGTTTTATGAATGCTTGTTAAGTACAGAGCCGAGTATCCTTGTTCCTAGTGACCTGAGTTTGTTGGTTATATGAGAAAAGTCAGCCCTTTTGGTCTTACCTTCAGATGCTACAAGGATAGAGCCTTCTGTCATTGATGCGATGACTAATGCATCGGTACTCTCAAGAAGGCATGGAGTATCAACAATCACAACATAGAAGGTCTCCTGTAGTTTTTTAAATATCTGCTGAACCTGCCTCCGCTCCAGGATCTCCAGGGGATTTGGAGGTATGGGCCCGCTTGTCATAATGTTAAGCGACGAAAATGGAGTGGGGTTGATTGCCTGTTTCCATGTAGCCCTATTAATTATGAGACTGCTTATCCCGGATGAATTATCCTTCCCGAACAGTTCATGAATTCTCGGGCCCCTGAAGTTAAGATCGATCAGCAGGGTACTGGCCCCCATCTGGGCAAAGGCCACCGAGAGATTAGCTGCAAGAAAGGTCCTTCCCTCTCCTGAATTGGCACTTAGTATTGATATTGTCTTTAGTCCCTTTTTGCCCCCCTGGCGAAGAAGTTCTGTCCTTATAGAGCGGATCGCCTCTACCTGCTGACAAAAGGGATTGCATGCAGCTATTAACTCCTTTGATAAGGTATTAGGGACATTATTCTTTATATTTATATTGCCATTAGTTATATAGGGATAGGAGAATTGTACAGAAATTGCTGAATCGATATCCTTTTTTGTCGCTAACCCAAGCTTTATGGCTGCCTTTCCAAAGAGCATCCCTGTCTCGTTTTGAAACTCAATAATCTCTCTGATTTGCCCGGGGGCTATCTTTTTGCTCTTAACCAGGATATCCCC
>QIDP01000177.1 GCA_003229375.1 Nitrospirota bacterium | reverse complement strand
TAATTACCTCCATTCAAAAAGAAGTAATTATAACCTCCCTTTAGGACATTTCTACTTTGGTTATTTAGGACATTATCATTTTGGCGTAACATAACTTTGGGTCAAATTAAAACATTTAGGTGAAAATCGTCATAGAAAATCACAACTCTCTGATTTAATATTTCGATTTCAAAGAGAGTTGAAGAAACAAGGAAAGCTCAGTTGGACTCAAAATAACTCAGCAGTGGGCGCGAGCGTTATATCTCCAGTTTACTGATCTATTCGGCATTCGCTGGAGAGGGCGCCAAGTGTCATCATAGATAAGATGGCTTTAACCTGAGTCTTTGATATTTTTGGTGCCGGAGGTCGGAATCGAACCGACACGAGGTTTCCCCCACGGGATTTTGAGTCCCGCGCGTCTACCAGTTCCACCACTCCGGCATATCAGATAATCATAAAATTTGTTTTCACTGTAAAAAGCGTGAAAACAATGATTACAATCGGTTTCCTAAATTTTTTGCAATAGAAACAAAATCTGATATATAATATCTAACCATAGGCCATTTGTCAAGATTGGACTCTAACTCAGTTTTTGAGGTCAACAGTGGATTTATTCAGAGAACTCAGAGATGGTAAAAAGATCAGTATTCTCGCTGAAGAGATATGTAAATTATACAGTACCCCTGTAAATATTATGGAGGTCTGTGGAGGTCATACACATGTGATTATGAAGTATGGTCTCAGCCAGTTATTACCGGATGGTATTAACTTCCTGCATGGTCCGGGGTGTCCTGTCTGCATTATACCCAGGGAGAGGATAGACCAGGCCGTTGTTCTTGCAAGCCAGGAGAATGTAATCCTTGTTACATTTGGAGATATGATGCGGGTGCCTGGCTCATCAAGTTCTTTAGTAAAAGAAAGGGCCAGGGGAAGGGATATTAGAATGGTCTATTCCCCTCTTGATGTTATAAAGATCGCAAGGGAAAACCCTCAGAAGAAGGTCATCTATTTTGCCATTGGATTTGAAACAACGACTCCTTTAACAGCCGCCCTTATCCATCAGATTATAAATAATGACATAAAGAATGTCTTTTTTCATATTAATCATGTACTTATTGCTCCGGCAATGCATGCAATCATGGATTCAGAAGAGGTAGCGATTAATGCATTTATTGCGCCAGGTCATGTAAGCATAATAACAGGCACCAATTTTTATAAGGATATATCAATGAAATATGGCGTGTCAGTGGTAATATCCGGCTTTGAGCCGATTGATATACTCCAGGGCTTATTGATGATTATCAAACAGATAATTGAGGACAGGCACGAGGTTGAGATTCAGTATACTCGTGCGGTCACTCCGGAGGGCAATATAAAGGCTCAGGATTTGATATCAAGGTACTTTACTGTAAGGAATATATTCAGATGGCGTGGTATCGTGAAAGCGGGATGAAGCTCAGAGAGGAGTTCTCCCATCTGGATGCCGAGACTATCTACAGGGACATCCTGCCGCAGGGACAGGTGGAAGACCACGGGCTGTGTATCTGCGGTGATATATTAAGAGGAAAGGCAAGGCCTTCTCAGTGTAAAGCGTTTGGGAATCTCTGTACACCCAAGAATCCAATCGGCGCATGTATGGTTTCCTCAGAAGGGGCATGCCATGCCTATTTTTCTTATCAAACTTGATCTTTTACAGAATTTTTTTGCTTATTTAGATTTTTTCTGATATAATGATTGTAATGGTAATGAACGAAAGTTGTTCTTAATCCTCCCTCACTCCTTTAGAAGGGGGAGAGGGAATTTTATTGTTTGTTTAAGTCCGTTTACCATAATAAGACATTTTTCAGGAGGTTACTATGGAAAGTAGTTTGTTGAGTGTTTTGGGTATTGCAGGACTCTATGCCGTTATAGCTATCTATTTCTGGTACGGCTTTAGAAACAGCAACTCTCTTTGAGGAAGTCCGCAGCCACCCAGGCAGAAAAAGTTATTTAAAGGAAAAACATCTGATAAGGGTGGTAAAGGACACGGTCAGTGTTCTTAGTTAGATTAAGTTGAATTTGAGTATATACATTTTTCTTTTTCCCGCATGTTTGTCTGTTATAAACTCATATCGATATAAGAGTTTCAACACATAAGAGCTATATAGTCATCACTATTTGCCCTGCCTGCTTCTATGTGTCTGTACAGACTGGCATATCTGAGAAATCCCAATTCTTGACAGTAGAACAGAATTGATGTTATGATTTGCGATATTAGGTCTTGTGCAAGCCCTAATCCATCAATTTAATGGACTAAATCCGTATTCCTCTCCCTGATTGGATACGGATTTTAGTCTATATTAAGATAAATTATTTAGGTCAAATATATGGAGATTAAAAAGGATTTTCTTGTTATGGGGAGCGGTATAGCAGGTCTGTCCTTTGCCCTGAAGGTGGCTGATTACGGAAGCGTTGCTCTAATTACAAAGAGGGAGATAGATGAATCTGCCACAAAATATGCACAGGGGGGTATTGCATCAGTTATATCTGACGACGATTCATACGATCTGCACGTCAGGGATACTATAGAGGCCGGAGCAGGCCTGTGCAATGAAGATACGGTCAGGATTATTATAGAAAATGGCCCAAAGATGATAGAGGAACTTATAGAGTGGGGCACAAGATTTACACTGAGAAGGGATGAAAATGGAGAGCCAAATTTTGACCTTGCAATGGAGGGAGGGCATTCCAAGCACAGGATTGTTCATGCCTCTGATCTTACAGGCCAGGAGATAGAAAGGGCATTGATAGATGCAGTGGAGGATAAGGATAATATTGAGGTCTATACAGATCATATAGCCATAGATATTATAACCAAGGCAAAACTTGATAGAAATATTAAATCAGAGAGTAAAGAGGATCGTGCGTTAGGGGCCTATGTGCTGGATATCAAGACCGGAAGGGTCAACACCTTCCTTTCTATGGTCACCTTATTAGCTACAGGAGGAGGTGGAAAGGTTTATTTATACACATCGAATCCGGATATAGCTACAGGTGATGGAATTGCAATGGGATACCGCGCAGGGGCCGGAATATCCAATATGGAATTTATCCAATTTCATCCTACATGTCTCTATCATCCACAAGCAAAGTCTTTCCTTATATCTGAGGCTGTGAGGGGTGAAGGGGGTATCCTAAGGCTGAAAAACGGGAATACCTTTATGGAAAAATATCACTCTATGGGGTGTCTGGCTCCAAGGGATATAGTTGCCAGGGCCATAGACTTTGAGATGAAAAAGAGCGGTAATGAATGTGTATACCTTGATACCACCCATATCCCCGGGTATCATATAAGGGAGCGATTCCCTAACATCTACAGAAAGTGTCTTTCCTTAGGGTATGATATGACCAAAACACCTCTCCCTGTAGTGCCTGCTGCCCATTATATATGTGGAGGGGTGGTCACAGATACAGATGGCAGAACCGATATAAATGGATTATATGCATCGGGTGAGGTTGCCTGCTCCGGATTGCATGGCGCAAACAGGCTTGCAAGCAATTCTCTGTTAGAGGCCCTTGTACTTTCGGACAGGGCATCTGAAAATGCAATTAAATATATTAAAGAGGGAGATTTCCCGGGTGTCCCGATCCCTCTGTGGGATATCGGAAGCGCTGTAGATAGCGATGAATCTGTAGTGGTATCACACAACTGGGATGAGATAAGAAGATTGATGTGGAATTATGTGGGGGTGGTCAGGTCTGACAAACGCCTTACACGTGCCAAGAGGAGGATAGAAACACTCAAGGAGGAGATCAGGGAATATTACTGGGATTTCATCATCACAAGGGATCTTATAGAATTAAGAAATCTTATTACAGTGGCTGAAGAGATCATTGATTGCGCAATCATGCGTAAAGAGAGCCGCGGACTTCACTATAACATTGATTACCCGCAAAAGGATGATAATAATTGGAAAAAGGACACGATAGTGCAAGGAGCATAGGGCATGGGGCATAGCGAGGATGGTGAAGATGTTTTTATCCGGCAAAATTGTCTTTAGGGAATCCATGGGAATAATTCTGATCGCATTTGCGATCTTTACAGCCATCAGCCTTGCTTCGTATAATCCTGATGATCTGTCGTGGTTTAAAATATCCTCTGAAATCGTTAGCGTCAAGAACTATACAGGACCTTATGGCGCGCGTATGGCCTCGGTCTTCATCAATTTGTTAGGGAGCGGGGCATACCTGATACCTCTTTTTACCACAATATGTGGAGTCACTCTGTTCCGTGATAAGGGGTTGAGGAGTTATATCCCTCTTATATCGAATTGGCTATTCCTTTCAATATCTGTTTGCTCCCTCCTCTATCTGAGGTTTTTGGATATAGACCCTATCTTTGAAAAGGGCGTACCAGCAGGCGGGATGTTAGGCGAAATAATCTCCAAGAGTCTATTAAGACTCTTTAATAAAACAGGATCTTATCTTATCGTTATAACGATCCTGTTATTATCAGTGATAACAGTCACCGGTATATCTGTGAGCTCTGTATTCAAAGGTATCAGGGATATATCTCTATTCTTGTTCAAAAAATTCCTATCACTCAAATCATCCGTTTTAGATAATATAAAGATGAGAAAAGAGATGAGAAAAAAAAAAGTCAGATTGAATGAGGAAAAAGGGAAATATTCCGGGGGTATTGCGGACAATGGGAAAAAGAGAAGAAAGAAGAGGAGAACTTCCGGTGTGCAGGGAGACCCTTATTCCCTTGATACCACAGGTGGTTATCATATTCCTCCATTGTCACTTCTCGAGTCTCCCCGCTATCCCATTGAAGGAAAAAAGTCAAAGGATGAGTTTGCTGTAAATACCGGTATACTAGAAAAGAAGCTAAAGGATTTCGGAGTTGATGGAAAGGTATTAGAGGTAGTGCCGGGTCCGGTCATAACCAGATATGAATTTGAGCCTGGCCCAGGTGTTAAGGTAAGTAAGATTATGGGATTATCAGATGACCTTGCCTTAGGGATGAAGGCATTGAGTGTTAGAATATTAGCGCCTGTGCCTGGAAAATCAGTAGTAGGGATTGAGATCCCGAACGCAAAGAGAGAGACCGTATATTTGAGCGAGATTCTCTCCTCTGATGAATTCAGGAAATCCAGGGCCACTCTTCCCCTGGGTCTTGGCAAGGACATATCAGGTAATCCGGTTGTAACTGACCTGGCTGCTATACCCCACCTCTTGATTGCAGGGGCCACAGGATCAGGAAAGAGTGTAGGGGTGAACAGCATGATATGCAGTCTGTTGTTCAATGCCACCCCTGAAGAGATCAATTTTATAATGATCGATCCCAAGATGCTGGAGCTATCTGTATATGACGGCATCCCTCACCTGATCTCGCCGGTGGTCATCGACCCTAAAAAGGCATCCATTGCATTGAAATGGGTGGTGGAAGAGATGGAGCGCAGGTATCGTCTCCTATCTGAAAAAGGGGTACGCAATATTGATGGGTATAACAAGCTGCTCAAAGAGAAGGATTCAGGGCAAAAGAGAAAGACGAATGGATCAAAAGATCATCCTCTGCAGGAGGCAGGAGGGGATATATCCCCTGTCGAGGAAAAGAGATTGCCGTATATCGTTGTTGTAATAGATGAATTGGCAGACCTTATGATAGTCTCATCAAGAGATGTAGAGGACTCCCTGGCGAGGTTAGCTCAGATGGCGAGGGCATCAGGAATACATCTATTACTGGCAACCCAGAGACCTTCTGTTGATGTATTAACAGGTACTATAAAGGCAAATTTTCCTGCCCGCATATCTTTTCAGGTCTCTTCAAGGATAGATTCAAGGACAATACTCGATTCTGCCGGTGCAGAGAGGCTGCTTGGCAACGGGGATTTTCTATTCCTCCCTCCAGGCGTATCCAGACTTCAGCGTATCCATGGTTCACTTGTATCAGAGGTCGAGATAAAGGGGGTTGTCGATTTCCTGAAGAGGCAGCAGAAACCAATATATGATGATTCCATACTCAAGGCCAGGCTGGAGGCAAGGGAGAATAAAGAAAAAGAGGATGAGGAGTATGATGAAAAGTATGATGAGGCAGTCGCACTTGTTGCCAGGACACGTCAGGCCTCTATATCGATGATCCAGAGGAAGTTAAGGGTGGGATATAATCGTGCCGCAAGGATGATAGAGATAATGGAAAAAGAAGGGGTAGTTGGACCGTCAGATGGGTTAAAACCCAGAGATGTCTATGTAAAGGATATTTAGATAATGAAAAAACTGTGGGAAGGGAGATTTTCAGAGGATACCGATAGATTGGTAGAAGAATTCACGGCATCTATATCCTTTGATAAACGGCTATATAAATATGATATTATGGGGAGTATTGCGCATTGCAAGATGCTGGGAAGGTGTGGAATCTTAAACAAGGAGGAGACTAAAAAGATAGTCAATGGGCTGGAAAATATAGAGAAAGAGATAGAAGAGGGGGAATTTGAGTTTGACACAGGATTAGAAGATATACATATGAACATTGAAAAGAGACTTATAGATGAGATCGGCGATCCTGGAGGAAAACTCCACACTGGCCGCAGCAGGAATGATCAGGTAGCGCTCGATATGCGCCTATATCTCCGTGATGAGATACAGGAGATTATCAAGGGTATCAAAGAGCTGAAGAGATCGATTATCAGGATAGCAAAGAAGAATGTAGACACCATTATGCCTGGGTACACACACCTGCAGCGGGCTCAGCCCGTGCTTGTCTCCCATCACTTTCTCGCATATTTTGAGATGCTGGATAGAGATGAAGAGAGGTTCAAAGACTCCTTAAAAAGGATCAATGTAATGCCCCTTGGTTCTGCTGCACTGGCAGGGACATCTCTGCCAATAGATCGGGATTATGTAGCCAGCCTTCTCAATTTCCCGAAAATCACCACAAATAGTATAGACAGCGTAAGTGACAGGGATTTTACCATAGAGTTCTGTGCAGCGGCATCTATATTGATGATGCATCTGAGCCGTCTGAGTGAGGAGCTGATACTGTGGTCATCGTCAGAGTTCAATTTTATCGAAATAGGGGATTCATTCTGCACGGGCAGCAGCATCATGCCCCAGAAAAAGAATCCTGATGTCCCGGAACTGGTTCGCGGGAAGACAGGTAAGATATATGGAAACCTCTTCTCACTTCTGACCATGATGAAGTCACTTCCATTGGCTTATAACAGGGATATGCAGGAGGATAAAAGACCCCTGTTCGATACCGTGGATACAGTTAAAGCTTCACTCAATATATACTCAAGGCTTCTAAAGGAGATAAAATTAAAGAAGGACGAAATGTCAAATGCAGCCAGTAAGGGGTTTACCACAGCTACTGATATGTCTGATTACCTCGTAAAAAAAGGACTACCCTTCAGGGAGACACATAAGATAGTTGGGGAAATTGTAAAATACTGTATAAATAAGAATAAAAGATTTGAGGATCTTGGTCTAAAGAAAATGAAGGAGTTTTCAGATCTCTTTGAAGATGATATATTCAGATATATTAAGGTTGAAAATTCTATTAATGGGAAGATGTCCAAAGGGGGGACATCCGGAAAAGAGGTATTAAAGAGGATCGCTGAAATTGAGTGAAAATTATAAGAGTTATAAGAGGTATTGGATGGGGATAGCTCGTTTAATGGGCATCATTATCCTGACAGTGGTAATGATGATTAGCGGTTGTGGTTTAAAGGGACCCCCTGCACCCCCTCCAGAAGAGTCGCAATTACAAGAGGAAACACTCATGCCTACAGTCAGTACAAAGGGGAATGAAAATTGGGATTTTCAGTTGAAATCCTAAATCCTAAATTCGAAATACTAAACAATATCAAATGACAGAAATTCAAAATTCAAAACATTTGGTATACAATGCTTTCTTTAGAATTTGATATTTGAATTTAGAATTTAAAATTGAGAGGAATCAAGATGCATGATTTTAAATACCGGGAAAAAGATCTATATTGCGAGGATGTATTGATACAGGATATTGCCAAGGAGATAGGAACACCATTCTATTTGTATAGCTATAATACCCTCCGTAATCACTTCCTCGTATTTGATGAGGCATTTAAGGATATACCACACGTAATCTGCTTTGCCATGAAGGCAAATTCAAACCTCTCAATCCTGAAGACACTTATCAGGGAAGGAGGAGGGCTGGATATTGTCTCGGGCGGAGAATTATACAGGGCATTATTGGCAGGGGCAGATCCTCAGAAGATTGTCTATGCCGGGGTAGGGAAGACAAAGGAGGAGATAAGATACGCCCTTAAGTCAGATATCCTGATGTTCAATGTTGAATCTCCACAGGAACTCTTTCTTATAGATGCGGTGGCAGAGGAACTCAATTGTAAGGCAAGAGTGGCATTAAGGGTAAATCCTGACATAGATCCTATGACTCATCCATATATATCCACCGGTCTTAAGACAAATAAATTCGGGATCAATATCAAGAATGCACTTAAGGAGTATAAACTGGCAGAGAGCCTGGAGTATATAGAGATTGATGGAATACATAAGCATATAGGATCACAGATTGTCCAGATCAGCCCATTTGTGGATGCACTTAAAAAGATCATTTTTCTGGCAAAAAGTCTTAAGGATGCAGGGATTAATATAAAGTACCTGAATGTTGGGGGTGGACTGGGGATTACATATAAGGATGAATCCCCTCCTCATCCAAGGGATCTGGCGTCAGAGATTATACCGCTCCTGTCAGATACAGATTATACCATTATCTTTGAACCGGGGAGGGTGATTGCCGGGAATGCAGGTATCCTGGTTACCAGGGTCTTGTATACCAAACTTAGTGAGGAAAAAAAATTTTTAATAGTAGATGCAGGGATGAATGATATGATCAGACCGAGTCTGTATAACTCGTATCAGGAGATACTCCCGCTAAAAAAGAATTCTGCTTCCCATAAAATAGTAGCTGATGTAGTAGGCCCGATATGCGAAAGCGGGGATTTCTTTGCAAGGGATAGGGTGATTCAAGACTTAAAGAGGGATCAACTGATTGCCCTGATGAGTGCCGGGGCATACGGTTTTACCATGTCCTCCAACTACAACTCCCGTCCCCGTGTGCCGGAGGTATTGGTCAAGGGCAAGGAATTCTTTGTAATCCGTCAAAGGGAGAGTTACGAGGATCTTGTAAAAGGAGAAGATATCCCTGAGTTTTTATTAGATTAATTTTCTGTAGCAGATAAAATTCCAGCTCCAAGATAAAAGTTCATGGATGTTTTTCAGTGTCCCAGGATAAATTATTTACCGTTTCAGAGCTTATTATGATTGAGATAATCAAAATTCTTAATATTGAAATATCATAACTTATAAGAAATGGTACGGTCAACTATTTTCTGGATTGAGTCTCTTAATGTTTTTTGTGTTAATGTTTCTATTTCGCCATTCTAAATGCAATGAAGGCATTTCGGCCAGGTAAGGAATTGCCATTTGATGCTCCCATAACACCAAAAAAAGTATTACTAGTGTAGCGTTTCACTAAAACGTCTACAAAAATTTATTGTTTTTAAAGGACATAGTTCTTTGTGCCCTTTGTGTCTTTGTGGTAAATATACGGCTATATTTTAATGAAACGTTATACTAGTTTAGCCTGCGTAAAATCGCAGCCTGAAGGCTGCGGCTACCGGCACAAGAGATTTCTTGCACGGAAACGGTGCAAGATTCAGATATTAGAATTTGACATGCAGAACATGTAAAAAGAGTTGAAATTTGATAGTCAAACCGATAAAATGCCAATCTAAGGCCATAGAAAGACAGTGGATTTCGGGAGGGATAAAAGAGGTTTTTTAACAAAAAAAGGAATGAGAATTAGAAGATGAGGGCATCAGATATTGTTATTAGACAAGCGGTGTTTTCAGATATAAATGATATAGTTCCTTTATTAGAAAAATTATTTGCTATAGAAGAGGATTTCACATTTAATGAGTCGGCACAACGGCAGGGACTCATGATGATGTTGGATAATAATAAAGGCCGATGTATAATGCTTGCTGAAACAGACGGTAAAGTTATTGGCATGTGTTCAATACAAACGTTTATTTCAACCGCAGAAGGTGGTGTAGTGGGAAATGTTGAAGATCTGGTGGTGAGTTCGGCTTACCGTGGAAAGGGGATTGGCAGGTTGTTATTGGAAGCTATCGAAAAGTGGGCTATAGTGCATCACATAAAGAGACTACAATTACTGGCTGATGTTAACAATAGTCCGGCATTTACATTTTATAAAAAGCTATATTGGGCAAAAACGCAACTTATTTGTTTGAGAAAAAAAATATGAACAGAAATTAGATCTTATTTTAGTAAACGACAAATCCGTAGACTTCAATCAATATTGGTCAATTTCGGGGGAAAGGGAATTTTCTCTAAATTCATGTCAACTTATTTATTGCCTTCACTATAACGATTATTGTCTTGTCATAGTGCTTAAATATCCTATTGCTAAATTTGGAAGTTTTTAGTATAATAATACTACATATAGAACGCTAATCGTTAGGTTTCGTTATTTGAGAACTGTGTAAGGGAAAGTTATGCATTCAGAAACAAAGTGGATATAAAATGCGAATATGGATAGACGCAGATGCATGCCCTAAGGTGATTAAAGAGATATTGTTTAGAGCAGCAGAACGTGTAAAAGTACAGTTAACTCTAGTTGCAAATCAGCCTTTGCATACACCATCATCACTCTATATTAAATCGCTTCAAGTTCCATCGGGTTTTGATGTGGCTGATAGTGAGATAGTCAAAAGGATCAAAGCTGGCGATCTTGTAATTACCAGTGATATCCCTCTGGCGGCCGAGGTTATTGAAGAAGGCGGGTATGCGCTGAATCCAAGAGGGGAGTTTTATTCAAAGGCCAATATTAAGGCCCGTTTGAACATAAGGGATTTCATGGATACTCTACGTGCCAGCGGTGTAAATACCGGTGGCCCCCCTGCACTGACTCAGAGCGACAGACAGTCATTTGCAAATCAGTTAGATCGGTTTTTGGTTAAGTATAAAAATAGTAAGTAAATTGCAAGACCTGACTCTGTCTCTTGTTTTACTTGAGAAGTATACGAATTCTTTCTTTCTGAAATTCAATAATGTCGCCAGAAAAGATTTTTTTTCTTTTCCTGGTTTCCACTTCAGCATTCACAAGCACAAGCCCTTCTGCAATAACAAACTTTGCCTCTCCTCCGCTACTGACCATGTTTTCGAACTTTAGAATTTTATAGAGTTCGACGGGTTCTTCGTCAACCTCTACAACCCTAATATTTTCAAAAGTATCTTTTTCCATAATCAATATAACTCTATAGAAAATTTTCTGTAATCGTCAATATATGCTTGATATTGCAGATAAAATTCCAGCTCCAAGTAACAATAATAATTTTCAGCCTTCAAAAGCACTAATGAGCCTCAGTATTTCATCCCGCTATTTTTCATGATCTCCTGAAACTGTTTTGTCTCTGAACCAGACAAATTAGATATAAAGTTACCAACCCCTATGCTTTTCAACAGACCAAGAACATCTTTATTCGACGAGTCTTTAAGTATCAAGATTATTAATTCTTCCTCATATTCAGTCGTACCATTTGATAATAAATGGTTAATCAAGCGAACTTTATCAGCAATATTTGCCGCCGACAGCTTAGTCCTAACCACACCAACAAATTGGCCATATTCATCACCATTAATATTGTCCTCCATCTTCGTGAAACCGAGAGTTGTGATAATTATTGTGACGTCATGGGGGCTTGATGAGGCAAGCAAATCATTAATGGTTCTCTCTTCGGCATCTCCATGCTTAACTTTCTGTGAATGTATTCAAAGAAATCTATTTAGGCTACAAAACATAAACCTTGATTTTGATAAAGTGATAGGAAATTCCTTTTTTGACCTGAAAATTATTATACCAAAGATCAGGGGAAAATGCATTTTTTTTGATTTTTATCTTTTCTATTCATAATACACATTTTTAAAATCCAATTAAAGGCAGAAAAGGTGATAGGGTTTGACATTTGCGGGTTTTTAGAAAAAAATTAGCGGAAAGAAAAAATGAGAATATAGTGAAATCAACAGGTGTATGGTTTTATCAGGGAAGTTGGGTTAAGCAAAAGCCCGACCGCAAATTTTACGGTTGAGCTTTTTAAATCAGCTATTAAACTAACCGACAATACCATTAATCACACGAGCCATTGGACGTCCTTGTTCAAACTCCCACTGAACTCCGTACGGATCTAGCCAGTAGAAGAACGTCTGGGGATCTGGCGACAATTTTTGTGGTGGTCCATATCCTTCTCGAACTGGTTTTATCATCGTAACGCCCTCTTGGTCTTTCAACCAATTGTAAGCAGCAACTGCATCGCTTACCTCAAGCGCAACGTGACGGATTCCACCTACATCATTGGTTTTATGATAATCAATATCTTGACATCCCTTCGGATACTCATACATCATAAGTTCTAGATGTATTTGAGCGTTTGGATGATATAAGAATCGAACCAGCACTTTACATTCGTCAAACCCTGCGTCAGCCGCGAAATGTTCATTCGTTTCGGGTGGTAACCATAGGCTCCATGCTTCTTCAAATCCCAAAACTCTTTTATAGAATGCTGTCGCTTCTTCCATCATATCCAGATCAGCCACAATCACATTGATATGTGAAAATCCAAGTACAAACTTTTGTGGATCCATGTGCACAGGCTGTGAGAAGTCTTTCGGTGTTGCATATAGACCTCTTGGAATTGTGTATTCCAGTACATCATGAGCAAGTTTTTCTGCCGACTTAAGTCCTTGAATTAGGCTGACAATGTGAACGGCAACCGCAATGGCGCAGTGTACGCCGCCCGACGTCATATATTTTGAGTGACTTTCGTGAATAAAATTTTCTCCACCTCGAGTATCTACGACAGTCAGTCCATACCCATTGTTATCACTCATCTTTTGTAATTGATGGAAGCGTGTATGGTGTGTTGTCACATTTAAGTCTTTCACCAAGCCCGTTTGAGTTAATAGGAGCACACCTGAGCAAACGCCTACAACGTATTTTGCATTTTTTGATACATTTTCAATCCACTTTGTATAAAGTGGGTCTGTCTTCTCCGACTCGACCAATTCATCAATGGCCTGGCCACCGACAACAAATAGAATATCTATGTCAGGGTACGTGTCAAAAGCGTAGTTTGGATTGATCTCCATCGTGCTCTCATTATAGTTTGGTACAGGTGGACCAGCTGTTGTTTTAACTGGTTTTAGGTTTTTAGCCACAGTAAATACGTTAAATTGTGGTGTACCGTCTTCCATTCGAGCAGCAGCAAGTACTTCGAAAACGCCTGATAGGTCCTGAGTTTCAACATTATCAAAAGCCAAAATACCAACATTTTTCATTGTCGGTTTATCTTCAATGACAGGACTGTTAAAAACATCGCTCCAAACCTGCTGAAACTCAATTTCAGACACACCCATTGCTACATTGATCGGGCGTACATCTTCAACACGAGTCACATATGTCTGACCACACATATTGTCTTGTGGTGTGTCAATAATATTCACATCAAGCTTAAGCTGTTGATAACTCACATGCTTCATATGATCTGACATAACCATTGCAGCCAGAGGATCAAAAATTGGAAGTGGGAGCGCCTCTTTGTCAGGACCTTTTGTCTTTGAATATAGTAACCCCTTTGTAAACTTTGCAACAGGATCATTTGATGTAATCAAATCATAATAGATTGGTTGCAAAATAACATCGTTACATGCATCCAGTGGAACGAGAACCATTGGGACATCCGTAAAAAACACTTTTTTTGCCGCAAGTGGATCTAAGAATATATTCCACTCTGCATGGTAATTTGTTCCATAAAGCTTGCCTTGATCCCAATCAGGATCTGAATTACCATCTACATTAATTGCACCACCCATAACCACGATGTTCTTAATATTCTCAATTTGGGCCTTAGGCTCTAATTCAAATAACCTAGCGATATTTGTGAATCCACCTAGTGATAGAATAGTGATTTGTCCCTCTACAGAGCTAAGTTGATCTCTCATAAAATCCCATGCCGTACGTGGGTCGCATGGTTCTGTCACCACTGGTAAATTGTCAAGCTGATGGCATGAGCCATCCATCATTTCTCTAAAAGGTTCTGGAAAATGATGATTATACTGACTTGGTTCACTTGCTCCTGCACTGACTGGTGCTTTCACATTACCAAGTTTTAATAGCCTTTGAGCAATCTCAACACCGTTTTTCAGATGTGTTTCACCGCATCCTGTTACTGTAATGCCTAAAATATTTACATTGGGACATTTCATTAGATAAGCTATAGCGAGGACATCATCCCACCCCATATCAGTATCGATAATGACATCCATCGGATTCGCGCCACCGAGTAACATAAAAACTCCTCCTTAGTCCATAAAAATCTTCTTAATTAGTGATAGGAAATTCCTTTTTTGACTCAAAAAAACATTAAAGCAAAGATCAGGAAAAAATGCAATCTTTTTTTGATTTTTATCTTTTCTATTCATAATACACATTTTAAAAATCCAATATAAAGGCAGAAAAGATGATAGGTTTGACATTTGAGGGTTTTCAGAAAAAAATAGCGAAAAATAGATAGACCTTCCAGACTTTTTTTCCTTGTGAAGAATCAGAATATTAGTTTCTGCTATCCATTTTACCTAACATTATAGCCTCTAAAGGCATGATCTATTTTTGAAATATGACCTCGCTACCGAAAGGCTTTAAGATTTCAAGTGGGCGAAAACGATTGATTGTGCCGCGTATATGTGAAGCATTAACCTCTACTTTGAGATAATTATACTCTTCAAATCTGTCTCCACCTTGCCAGTAGAGCTCCTTTTGCGGTGAAGGATTTTTACTGTTTGTAAATTTTTGAGGAGCACCACCACCTCCAATTACCTGATAATTAATTCCATCCACCAGATAACGCTCAGTGGTATGAACGTGACTGTTAAAGACAAATATGCTCAACTCGTTAGCGTATTTTTTTAGGATTTCATGGGGGTTTTGATCTTTTGGTAGCGGGTCATGGCCAATCTGGGTAAAGGACGGTTTATGGTAAGCAACAAAGACATGATCCCTGTGATTGGCCTTGGCGTCCTCGAGTTGATCCGTCAAATAGGCCATCTGCTCTTTAAATTTTGGATAGTTACTTGACCAAGCGGTTCCACCTTGATGCCATCCACCGCTATCCAAGAATATAAAGCTACAGTTATTATGGATAAAGGAGTAGATACGAGATTCGGTACTAAAGCCTAACTGTTTCAGCCACGGTAAGGCTTCTCGGAAACCGACTATTTCGTTGTCACCCCAAGTTGCATGATTACCAATCGCAGGAAAAAGATTACCTGGCAGATCTGAGACATTTGGCTTTATAGGTAATCGCATCAAAAGTTCTGTGTTGAAAAGCTGATAATATGGGTTGGTAGCTAGAGACTTACCTTGAAAAGCAAAGAGTTGAATATCACCGCCATGGACAATAAATGAGGCACCTTTTTTAATGTTTGCTGCTCCTTTTC
>QIDP01000092.1 GCA_003229375.1 Nitrospirota bacterium | reverse complement strand
CTTACAGATTCGCTGGAACTATATGAGTGGAAAAAACAGATTGAACAGACAGGTGCGGCAAAGGCAAGAAAAAATATTTCTCTTATATTAATCGATGAGGAGGGAAATGATAAGGCGAGGTGGGATATAGTGGAGGCATGGCCCACAAAGTATGATTCATCTGATTTTAGCGCAAAGGGTAATGAAGTTGTTATAGAGACTTTAGAACTTGTACATGAAGGCATAACAAGGGTTAGTTAAGAGGAGGAATGATGGAAGTTTTACAGACAGAGTTTGATTTTGCCCTTCCAATGGGATATGTAGATGAGTCAGGCAATCTTCATAAAGAAGGGAAAATAAGACTTGCTACTGCTGCTGATGAGATACTGCCCATGAAGGATCCGAGGGTTCAGCAAAATCCAGCGTATTTAACGGTCATCCTCCTATCGAGGGTTGTTACTAGCTTAGGTAACTTGAAGATGATAACCCCAAAGGTTATCGAAGGACTGTTTGCAACTGACTTTTCATATCTTCAGGAGATGTATAACAGGATCAATCAAAATGGTTCAAATGCAATTAAGACAGTATGTCCAAAGTGTGAGCATAGCTTTGATGTAGAGGTACAATCTCAGGGGGGGGAATAGTTGGCTACCCCCTCGACCGCCTCTATGAGGAGGTAGCCTTTTTAGCATATCACTTTCACTGGGACTATGGCACCCTTATGAATATTGAGCATCGGGAGAGGCAAAGATGGTGTGATGAAGCAAGCAAGATAAACCAAAAACTCAATGCAGAGGAGAAGAGTGATTTTTTTAATGTATAGGGGGAGGTATAATGCCAATTGTTGGCCTAAATACAGCTTTAAGCATAGCCAAAAAGGCTACTGGTGTAAGATTAGACCCATATGGTGCCTTTAACTTTCTTGTGGAGATTGAAGGAATTATTGCAGGGGGGTTTACTGATGTTTCCGGCTTAACAATACAAACAGCAGTTGAAACAATAAAAGAAGGGGGTGTTAATGATTTTGAGCATAAACTCCCTAAAGGAACTACATATACAGACCTCACTTTAAAGCACGGACTTACCGATTTAGACCTCCTGTGGAACTGGTATGAAGATGTAATAAACGGAAAGATTAATCGCAAAAATGGCACTATATACCTTCTTGACAGCTCAGGCCTTCCAGCAATGTGGTGGGATTTTTATGAGGCATACCCGATTAAGTGGGATGGGCCAACCTTTAATGCCTCAAGCAATAATGTTGCCAGTGAGGCTCTTGTGCTGACTCATCATGGCCTTGCAAAGCCAAATGTAAGTCAGATAGTCTCTGCAATAAGGGGCGCAGCTTCATGAGAAACAGAACATTCAGCAATAAGTTAAAGATAAGGCTATCACCTATCGGGTTTGATGGGTTAAATTTTTCTAAACGAATTACCAGCAAATACGACATCTTTAGAAAATCAGGCAAACTGCCTGCCCTGATATTCCTTAGATTATTTGCCTCAAGAGGTTTAAATAAAATAACAAATATCTATTTAAGTAATACAGTTAATAATTATTTTAAACACAACTTTATTGTTAATCTCATCACTTTTCATAAAAGGCTGGAAAATATAAGCAGCCCGGTGCCCTGGCTATCTAATGACAAAAGTTACAGTAATATCCAACTTCAAAGGAAATATTTATACCGGCAAGCCGGCACAAAGAGGGATGAAAATCTAATCCCCCCCCTTTGGAAAAGGGGGGTTAGGGGGGATTTTCAGGGGGAAACAGACATATTATCCCAAATTTTACAAATCTTTAAAAGTATAACCAGAGAGAGAGATGCATCTCTCTTATCATTTGCATCACATAATATCTTGCATCTTTTGAGGATTTCATCTAAAGAGACAGGGTCTCGAATCCATATGCCATATTTTCATTATCTCAATAATATCCTGCCCTCATCTATCAATGAGAGTTCTAATTATTTTCAATTACCATTACTTGATTTGGCATTATATTCCAATAAGACAACCCTTAAAAAAAGATTATCTTTTCCAAAGAATATACACCGGCAACGTTTCTATAAAACTACAGGGTCATCACAGGCAGCCCTGAATTACGCAACCACTCAAGCAACTAACCACATACAAAAAATTGGGAATCCCAATATTGAATATACACCGTCAATCTTTAACCAAAGTATTTATGCAATACAGCCGTTTAAAGTAAAGCCTTTGGATAAAAAACATCATTTTTTTAAGCTAATACAAACAAAGACCAGGACTATGCATTCAACATTAGATGATAAGCATGGTATTTTTTTAAACAGAATAACAGATACATATATTCAAACAGAAAGAGGCTTTTATAAATCTCCAATATCAAACAGAACATCCGCTGTCAACCGTCTGCGGTCCGCTGACAATGGACCGCCGGCACCCGGAAGCTCATCTGTCCACCGTTTGCGGACAGCGGACAGCGGACAGCGGACACCCATATATCCTGAAATGACTTATTTTGAGTCAGTAAATCTATCACAGATAAAATATTTACATGATGACTCATCACAATCAGCCTTGAATTATCTATCCACTCAAGTAAGTAATCACGTACAAAGAATCGGAAATTCCAATATTCAGTATAAACCGTCAATCTTTAAACGGGGTGTTTATTCAATGCAGCAGTCCTCCCCCCCCTTTATTAAAAGAGGAATCAGCAATTCCCTCTACTTTGGAAAAGCCGGGATTAAGGGGGGATTTTCAGATAAAAAGCATGGTATCTTTTTAAACAGAATAACAGATACATACCTTCAAACCAAAAGAGGCTTTTATAAATTTCCAATATCAAGCAGAACGTCTGCTGTCCACTGTCTGCTGTCCGCTGACAATAGACCGCCGGCACCCGGAAGGTCCTCTGTACACCGTTTGCGGACAGCGGACAGTGGACAGCGGACACCCGTATATCCTGAAATGGCTTATGTTGAGCCAGGAATTATATCCCGGAGCAAAAAAAAATTCCAGGAAGAATCATCAACAGGTTTAAAAGAATTATTAAACAAACGCCCGGGTTTGATATTCAGAAAACCTGTTGCACAAAATGCTGATATTTTTTCAGAAAACAAAGAAATCTTAAAAAGAGAAAATATAATTTCAACCACAACTAAGCTAAGTGATAATTCGATTAGAGATTCTTCTAAGGAAAGACCGACTCATGAAATAAATCTAATTGCTGATAAGGTTTATAAAATAATTGAAAAGAAGATAGCAATAGAAAAAGACAGGAGAGGATTGCTCTAATGGCAGAGAAGGCAAAAATAAAAGTTTTTGATACAGGAGAAGAGATTCCTGTCATGTTTAATCCAAATGAATATTCTGTTTCAACTACGGCAACAGTTTCAGGTGAAGGCTCTGAAATCCAGTTTCAGGGGGTAAAGGTACAGGATTTTACTGTTTCGCTATTCTTTGATACATACGAAAAACAATCCGATGTTAGAGATGAGACAGAAAAGATTACCTCATTGCTTATACCTACTGTTGAGGGCAAAGAAACAAAACAGCCTCCGATATGTCTTTTTAGTTGGGGCGGTTTTGCATACAAGGGAATAATTTATAAAATTGTCCAAAGATTTACCATGTTCCTTCCTGCTGGAATTCCTGTTAGGGCAAAACTTACTGTCACCTTTAAATCAGTTATTACCAAAGAAGAGGATGTAAAATTAAGGGGCAGACAGGCCTGCCGGAAGCTATGGACTGTAAAAAGCGGGGACAGGCTTGACCTGATTGCTTACAGGGCGCTTAAAGATCCAGGTCAATGGAGAAAGATTGCAGAAACAAATAGTATTACTAATCCATTAGCCTTCCCAACAGGGAATGACATTGGAAAAATTTTAATAATTCCTGATTTAGGGACTGTAAAGTAATAACTTTTACAGTCCCTAAGGGGTTTTTGATGGAAGATAATGTAGTAAGCGTTGCCAATTTCAGGTTGCTCTTAAATGGAAGTGAACTTACAGATGAATTGATGTCTGCTATTGAAGGGATTAGCCTTGAAGACGAGATAAATTTGCCAGCGATGTTCACCATTAAGTTTAACATCGTTGATTTTTTAAATGGCACATGGAGGGGGATTGACCTTGACACTTTTAAGCCTGGTGATACTGTAAAGGTCTTTTTGGGGATAGATAGCACAGTGGAAATGATGACAGGTGAGATCACATCGCTTGACCTAACCTTTGCAAATCCATCCTTTATGGAGATAAGGGGTTATGATAGACTCCACAGACTAAGATTCGGGTCAAAGAGGCGTTCATTCAAGGATATAAAGGACAGTGATATCGCATCATCCATTGCCTCAGAGATCGGGCTGTCGTCTCAGGTTGATGATACAGCAACCGTTCATCCTTATATATTTCAGAATAACCAGAGTAATTATGAATTTCTCCTTGAACGTGCAAAACGTATTGGCTATGAGATGCTTGTTGATGATAAGACATTTATCTTTCGCAAATCACAAGAGGACAAGGCGCCTGAATTAACACTTGAATATGATATGGATTTGGAAAGCTTCTCAGCGCAACTGAGAACCCTTACTGAAGGGAGCGAGGTCGAGGTTAGAGGCTGGGATGTCAAAAACAAAAACGAGATTACCTCTATTGCTTCAAGCGGAAGTGAAACAACGACCATGGATGGCAAGGAATCCGGCTACAAACTTTCAGAGGATGCCTTTGGAGAATCATCAGTAGCTGTTCTGGATGAGGCAGTTATTGATTCAACAGATGCTGATACTCTTGCAAAGGCAAGATATAACACAATGCTTAAGGAGTTTATAACAGGAGAGGGAAAGTGCGGCGGCAATCCGGATATCAGGGCAGGAAAAACTATAGAGATTATGGGTATTGGAGAGAGGTTCAGCGGCACATATTATGTGATTTCCACGGTTCATTCTATTGATGATGAAGGCTATGCAACAACATTTAAAGTAAGGAAAACCGGGATATGAGTATTACCGGGATTTTAGAAGAAAGGAAAAAAGACCAATCAAAGATATACGGGGTTGTTGTTGGAATTGTAACAAACAATAAAGACGATGACGGGCTTGGAAGGGTAAAGGTAAAGATCCCCCGCATAAGTGGAGATGATGAATCGCACTGGGCAAGGGTCGCAGCATTTATGGCTGGTAAAGAACGGGGTGCGTTTTTTCTTCCGGAGATTGATGATGAGGTGCTTGTGGTTTTTGAGCATGGAGATATAAATATGCCCTATGTCATAGGCTCATTATGGAATGGTGTGGATACGCCGCCCGAGACCAACAGCGATGGGGAGAACAATATAAGGGTAATCAAGTCCCGCAGCGGTCATATTATCAGGCTAGATGATAAAGATGGAGAAGAAAAAATAGAGATAATTGACAAGTCGGAAAAGAATCTTATTTCTATAGATACAAAGGATAATAAGATAACCATAAGCTCTGATAAGGATATAGAACTTTCTGCCAGGAACGGAAAAGTAATTATAGATGCAAAGGATATTGAAATAAAATCCTCTGCCTCTACAAAGATTGAGGCATCCGCGAATATGGATTTAAAGGCATCGGGCAACAATAACATTAAAGGTGCAACTGTGAATATTAATTAGCGTATGGCTTATAGCATATAGCTTAAAAAAGATATGCCATACGCCATAGAGCGACTGAAAGGAGCGAGCTAACTGTGGGACAACCGGCAGCAAAACAGGGAGATCAGGTCATGGCAACAGATACACATATTGTGATCATACCCGGGACACCCCCTGTGCCGACCCCACTACCTCATCCCTTTACCGGGATTATAGATAGCGCCCTCAGCCCGGATGTAAATATTATGGGGATGCCTGCTGCAACAGTTGACTCTACAGCTTCAAATACGCCTCCTCATATCCCTCAGGGAGGACCGTTTCAGAAGCCGCCGTCAAATAAGGCAACCATAAAGCTAGGAAGCACTACAGTAAAGATTAATGGAAAAATGGCGGCAAGGAACGGAGATATGGCGGAGACATGCAATGATCCTGCGGATATGCCGGTAGGAACAGTGATGGCAATAGGAACAGTGATGATAGGAGGATAAGGTGGCAACCGTAGATTTTTTAGGCAAAGGCTGGAAGTATCCGGTCTCTATTCAAGAAAAAGGGGAAATAGCTTTTTCTGAGGGTGAGGACTCAATCAGAGAGTCAATCATGATAATACTCAGCACTGCAAAGGGAGAAAGGGTTATGCGCCCTGATTTTGGCTGCGGAATTAATGAGCTTGTCTTTGCGCCAAATAATACATCAACTGCAACCCTTATAACCTTTTATGTAAAAGAGGCATTGCAAAAGTGGGAGCCCAGGATTGAGGCGCTGAATGTAAATGTTACACCTGATGAAGAAGAGCGAAATAGACTCAATATAAATATAGAGTATATGGTAAAGACATCAAATACAAAGAAAAACATGGTATATCCATTTTACCTTGAGAGTATGGGGGAATAATGTCCATCAAACCACCCAGGATTGATAATAGAGACCAACAGATTTTAGTTGAACGGGTCAGAAAACTGGTCCTTCAGTACTGTCCTGAGTTGGAAAATATAATATCTCCCGGGCCCAATGATCTGGCTGATACCACCATCCAGATCTTTTCAAGGATGATGGAGATCATCATCCAGCGTTTGAACAGGGTACCAGACAAAAATTTTCTGAGTTTTCTTGATTTGGTGGGTATACGTCTGTCTCCACCACGAGTTGCCAGGGCTCCGCTGACCTTTACTATGGCCACAGGCGCCAGTCAATACGGCTTTGTCCCTGCCGGCGCCCAGGTGGCAGGAACTCAGGCTAAGGATCAAAAGGCTGTTGTTTTTGAAACCGAAAAGGATCTTACCGTCATTCTGCCGAAACTGATCAAGGTTGCAAGCCTTAACCCGGAAGATGACCGCTGGACCAACCATAGCCAGGTTTTCTTTGACAATGCAAGGAAGGATGCAGAGATTCTTTTCAAGGGAAAGAACCTGGTTCCCCATTGCATCTACCTTGGTCATAAAGAACTCTTCAGTTTCAAGGAGGAAGCAACCATTACCCTGAATGTAACACTTAAAAAAGATATTGCCATAGAAAACTGGGAAGTGGAATGGTATTGCTATACAGATGATTCTTCAGATCCGACCCTCTTAACTGCATCAGGTGACGTTGACGTTGTCAATCTATTAAAGAGTGGTCAGATTTCTTTTCAAAATATCAGCGGAATTTCGGAAAAGGCCCTGACAGGATTTGAAAAGAAAACCGGCCTGCAAAAGAGCTGGACCAACAACTGGATCTTTGCCGAACTCAGTAAACCTATTTCTAAAGACCGGTTGCCAGAGATAGATACGATTAAAGCTAAAGCTATAGTGGAGATCGGAATCGAACCTGATTCTTCTCTCTCCCCTGATCTTGCCTTTTTTAATAACCTTCCTATTGATCTGACCAAAGATTTCTATCCCTTTGGAGAAAAACCAAAATTCAATGACACCTTTTATATCGGCTCAGAAGAGGTCTTTTCCAAAAAAAATGCAGATATAACAATAGTGATTGCCCTTTCAGAAGGGATAGATAATCCGAATACTGACGATATTAAACTTAGGTGGGAATTCTGGAATGGGAATAGCTGGAAGGTGATTGGAGCAGGAGAAGATAACTACTCCTTCACGGATTCAACCAATGCCTTTACAGCAACAGAGGAGCAAACAGTAGAATTTATATGCCCAAAAATTGAACCTACTACCATTAACAACGAGGAAAACTATTGGATACGTGCCCGCATTATTGGAGGCAATTATGGAGAGGAAGCAGATTATCAGGAACGAACAGAGATAGGCCATTATAAAGTTGACATAATTGATGGTGTGAAAAAAAAGGAAGTGGATGATAAATATGTAGAGCTGACCGCAGAAGAGAAGACAGAGTGGATTTATATACCAGCCCTCCATCTATCAGCAGTTTTAAAATGCATTATTCCTTTACTCCTCCTGAGGAATACATCCAGACAGTTCTGACATATAATGATTTTCTGTATCAAGATCAGGGCGACATGTGTAAGTTTTCAGACCAATTTTTTATGCCCTTCCAATCTGTGACAGATAAAGAATCTGCATTTTACCTTGCCTTTGACCAGGATATTGGCACTCTGCCTGTGACCATATTTTTCCCTCTCCTGGGAAATATTTTTACCTCTTATGAGGAGGCTCAGAATCAAAATCCTCCAATTGTTGCATGGGAGTATTGGACAGGAAAGAACTGGTCTATACTCAGTGTCAAAGATAACACCATGAACCTCACAAAGAGGGAGATGGTTCAATTCCTTACCCCGGACGATATTACAAAGAGGCCTTGTTTTGGCGAAAAATATTACTGGATACGTGTCAGACTGGAACAGGGCAGATACGCTGTTTCACCTAAACTGAGCGATATCTATACAAATACAGTCTGGGGATATAACATGATTACTGTGCACGACGAGATTCTGGGCTCCAGCAATGGAAAGCCCAGCCAGGTCTTTAAATTTTCCCAATTTCCAGTTTTACCTGGCCAGAGAGTTATTGTGCGGGAAACCGCCCTTACTGAAAAAGAAAAACAGACAATCTTTTCCGAGGAAGGAAAAGATGCCATCACTGAGATTCAGGATGAAGCAGACAACATCATTGAGATATGGGTTAGATGGCATGAGGTAAATAATTTCTACTTTTCAAAACCTAACAGCCGTCACTATGTCATAGATCGCAATAACGGAACGATTAGCTTTGGAGATGGAGAAAGGGGGATGATCCCTCCGGCAGGAAAGGATAACATCAAATGCAGCCGCTATCAATATGGAGGAGGGACAAGGGGTAATGTCAAGGCTGAAACCCTCGCCAAACTCAGGACTACCTTCCCATGCATAGACTCTGTAACAAATCCAGATCCGGCTGATGGCGGATTCGATCAGGAAGACCTTGATCATGTCAGGATTCGGGGCCCTCAGACTATTAAACACCGGGACAGGGCAGTCACCTATGAGGACTTTGAGTGGCTGGTCAGGGAGGCATCACCCAAGGTTGCCAAAGTCAAATGCCTGCCCACCACTGATCCTGCACGCAGATTCACGCCAGGATGGGTTACCATAATTGTTGTGCCCATGAGCGAAGATCCAAAACCGCTTCCAAGCCAGGAATTACTCAGTGAGATCGAGGAATATACCTTTGCAAGGACATCCACCTATCTAACCCTGTACCCTTCTCAGATTAATCTTATAGGTCCTGGCTATATTCAGGTAGGAGTGGAGGCCTCTGTAAAATTCACTTCAATTAGTGAGGCAAAAATAATCGAAGGCAGGATTATTGACAACCTTAAAAACTTCTTTCATCCCCTGTATGGCGGTCCTGAAAAGAACGGATGGGGGTTTGGGAGAAATGTTTATATATCAGAGGGCTATGAAGTCATTGAGAAGACAGAAGGCGTGGATTACGTAGAAAATCTTTCACTGAAGGCATCTGTCCAGATATATTCATTGACGTTGGGAGAAAGTATTACAATTTCCACTTCGTATCCAAGGTTAAGCATCGTAAAATCCATTGACGACAAAATAATCTTCTCCCTCGCAGAAAGCATCACAGCTAACGCAGAGATCAAAACATTGAGTGTTGCAGGCTTCAAGGAAGGTGACCTTATTAATCTCAGCAATGAAGAGAATAGTGTGGTGCTTGTAATTAAATCTGTTTCTGGTGATATCTTAGAGTGTGAACCATCCAGAACAGAGAAGACCGATATCCCCTATCCAGTTGGGAGCATAGTGGAGACCCCGGATAAGATGATTAGATCCTTCATTCTCAATGAAGTTCCGGCTCAGAGCGCCATCTGTTTTCTCAGGGTAGCCATCCTTGAGGCTGGAGATAGGTTTGTCCTCAGCTACATGGATAATACAGCATCTATGGAGATAGATACTGTTAGCGATCAGGTTGAAACTGTATTCATAGAGGATAATTATCTGATTTACTCTGGTATCCATTTAATCAATAAAAAAGAAAAAGAGGAATTGGTCTTCCCATATCTCGTTAATACTAATAGCAGAGAGACCCATGATATATATAATGCCAGGGCAAACTGCCAACTTTCTGAGATAACCAGAGAGCACAGAATGTTTTTAAGAACGCTTGATAAGACTTTAATGCAGGAGAAGAGGCTTGATTATTGTCGATGGTGTTTTGGCCCTGAGCTGTCAAAAAAATAAAGGCTCGGTCAAAGGAGGGATAAATGTCTTTACCAATACCAAATTTAGATGACAGAAGCTTTGATGACCTGATGAAGGAGGCGCTGTCACTCATTCCTATTTATAACAAGGAATGGACAAACCATAACCCCTCTGATCCGGGAATAACTCTACTCGAACTCTTTGCCTGGCTTACTGAGATGGTCATATACCGCATCAATCAGGTTCCTGAGGATAACTATCTAACATTTCTAAAGTTAATCGGGATTGAATTAAATGCCGATGAGAGCATAGAATCAGGTATCCGCAGGGGACTAGAATCCATCTCACAGCGTTACAGGGCGATCACATCAAAGGATTTTGAGTTTCTGGCTCTGGAATGTATGGAGGGCTTGAAAAAGGATTTGGCAGGAAGAGCCATCTGCATGAATAACAGAGATCTGGAGCACAGCTCTGCTAACAAAGAAAAACCCGGACACGTATCTGTAATCATCATTCCAGCGTGTGTGGGAGAATCAGAATATTGTACTGAAGATGGCTTGCCAACCGGTCTGCTGAAGGAAAAAATCAAGGATTATTTAAATCCCAGGAGATTGATTACAACCCGTGTTCATGTGGTAGCGCCAACATTCAAGGAGGTAAAACTGAATATATGGATAGCCCTGAAAGAAAATACAGATGAAGAGATAGTGATGGAAGAGGCGATAATGAGGATAAAGGGTTATTTTGATCCCATTACAGGAGGGCCGGAGGAATCAGGTTGGCCGCTGGGAAGAAATCTCTACCGATCTGAACTCTATCATCTTCTTGAAGGCATTAGTGGTGTTGATCATGTAGTAAAGGTTTTGATCAATGATGATAAGGTGAATTTTATAGAAGTAGAGGAACATCAGTTGATATCATTAGAACCTGAGCCAACCATAATTCCTGAAAAGGTATCCAATGAATAACAAAGAAAAAGGAAGCAATTATCTTGAATATCTTCCGGCCATCTACCAGATGGAAGGGGTGGATGCTACTGCCAATTTTCTGGGGCGTTTCCTCAAGGCCTTTGAAAAGGTCCTTGCTGGTATTCCCGATGAGAACACAGAACCTAAAAAGGGTATCGATGAAATACTGGACAAGATACATGATTATTTTGATCCGCATAAAACCCCGGCAAAATTCCTCCAGTGGCTGGCAGGATGGATGGCGCTTACCTTAAAAGAAGGTGAAGAATGGTATGGAGAAGAAGATGCAAAAGAAAAAAGCAACATTGTTAGCCAAGTTGTTCCACTGAACGAGGAGCGTAATACTCCGAATCGTAATCTTATCAGTCGAATTGTCCAACTGTACTACAAGCGTGGCACATTGGAAGGTTTATTGGAGTATCTTAAGATCTATGTGGGCGAGGAAATAGAAATCACCATCAATGAATTCTTAGAGCCTTTTCAGATAGGAGTTACTTCAACAGTAGGTGTCAATACTGTGGTCGGCGAGGGACGTCCTTATTATTTCCAGGTCCACATGGTTTTGCCAGTGCCAGATTTTGATCTGCTCATCAAGAAGAGGCATGCCCTTATCGAAATAATAAACCGGGAAAAACCTGCTCACACATATTATGGGCTAACAATTGAGGTTCCTACTATGCAGATTGGAGTATATTCTACTGTGGGTTCAGATACATTGCTTGGTGGCATCATTTACATTATGAAATAACAGTTTTAATAAAATAAAATTTAATTAGGGTTAAGGAGGAAAAAAATGGCAGAAGAAGTAAAAAGGATGCGTTATTTTGATGGTCTTTTTCTTAAGCAGGAGGAATTCAACCTGGAGCAGGATTACCATATCCGCATGCGTCGTCTTCTTAATCGCTCTATCTATCGTTGGGGAATTCTCTGGGGACTGGAAGTAAATCCTATATCCGGAACAAAAACAGTTGCCATCACGAAAGGGATGGCCCTCAATAGGGTTGTTAAGGCTGGTGAAGAGGTAAGCCAGGAGATTGTCCTTGCCGATGATAGTCAAGCGGATCTTTCTGATTATAATGCAAATGATAGTGTATATATCTATATTTCCTATTCTGAAGTAGAAGCGGATGTGGAACCCAATAAAGGTGGGCAAGAAAAGATTCACTGGTTGGAAAAAGCAGTTATAGGACATTCCACAACCGAACCTACAGACAAGAATGAAAATATTATACTTGCCAAGGCAGTTATAAAAGAAGACGGAACCATTGATAACAACAGCATTAAATATGAAGAGGCTGGAGAATCATTACGTACTTATGCTGCATTTACAATAGAGGGTGGTCTGCATGTTGGTGGCGCCACTGATCCAGGCAATAAAAACCTCCTTGTAGAGGGTGATTGTACTGTTAATGGGAATCTAACTGTTCAGGGCGAAACTACTACCGTTAATACTCAAACCTTAGAAGTTGAAGATAATATAATCAGAGTAAATAAATATCCGCCACAGAGTACTCCTAGAGCCATCAATGGTGGTTTAGAGGTTTTTCGTGGCGGCACAGCATCAAATGCCCGGATAATCTGGGATGAAGCAGAAGGGAAATGGAAAATAGGGCTTGAAGGTAGCTTAAATGAAATTGACCAGGTCCAGCTTCATAGCGGAACACATCAGGATGGCGGTTCTGATGAAATAGACGTAACCGATCTATCAGGTCTTCTGGAGGATGCTCAAAAAGTTGTTATCCAGAATAATGGCAATCAGATTGCGACCCATACACAATTAAACTTCGAGGGTCCTGGTGTCTCAGTCCAGGATGATGAGGCTAATAATCGCGTCAACATTAATGTTTCCGGGGGGAATGGAGCCCCGGCGGCGATGAGTGGAGGAGTAGTAATTAGGGTTCAAAATGGTAATGCTTCAGTTCGTGTCAACACAGGCCTTAATCATAGTCTTTTCTGCGTTTATCTCGGCGTGGATCAGAGAGATTTCGTTGAATACGGACCCACTGTCCAATACGCTGGAAACGTTTTGAATCTGATAGCCAGGGTTCACAAGAGACCGTCAAATGCAATCGGCCAGTTTGACATAATAATCAATTCTCCAGGACTAGGCACGCGAAATATCCCTATCCGGTGGTTCGCTGTCCCCGGGATACCTTCTGCCCCAAGTCCGATAAGTCCGATAAGCCCGATAACTATAAGTCCGATAAGCCCGATAACTATAAGTCCGATAAGCCCGATAGGTCCGATAAGCCCGATAGGTCCGATAGGTCCGATAAGCCCGATAAGCCCGATAAGCCCGATAAGCCCGATAAGCCCGATAAGCCCGATAAGCCCGATAAGCACGATAAGCCCGATAAGC
>QIDP01000051.1 GCA_003229375.1 Nitrospirota bacterium | reverse complement strand
CACGATATATTGCTGAATTAGTAAAATTACCATCAATTTTTACATCTTCAATCCTCTGGTGTTCATCTGAAAGGGGATATGGAAGCCATAGTCTTGCTCTCTTTGTATCATTTTGGGTATTTAGATTTATTTTAAATGTCACAATACCCTGCCTCTCCTTTGCATATGATAAACCTGTTACCAGAAAAAAAAGAATTAACAGAATGCTAACCTTTGCCTTCATCTTTACCTCCTATAAATTAATAGAAAATTTTTTGAAAATTTGCCTTTTGAAACAACATAAAGTTGAATGGTTTTTACTGGCTGTAAAAGCCTGTTTAAAAGTATTCCATAATATATGGGTTAAAAAGTCTTATAAAATGTGGTAAAATAAAATCTATGGATAGAACTATATCTCATGATCGAACAGACGAAACTCCAGAGGCAAAGGCTATATGGTTTAGGTCATTGTCACTCTCTGAAAGAATGGAGATGCTCTGCACCTTCACCGACCTTGTCCTGGCTATTAACCCCGGAATTGCGGATTTGAAAGATGCTCAACAGACTAGAAAGGGTATTCTCGTCCTTTCAAAATCACGAAGTTAGGCACGTGGTCATAGGAGGGATCGCATCAATACTTTACGGTGTGCCACGAGCCACGTTTGATCTCGATATTTTGATCGAGGCTTCTCAAGAAAATGTCCAGCGTCTGCTCAACGCACTTTCTGAGGCCGGTTTAGGAACAGCCACCCTGACCCAATATATTATCTCTTATATAATATCATTTTAAATCCATTAAGACGATAAGGTAAGAATCAAATTAAAAAGAGAGTCAATATAAACTCATCTTCCTCTTCTTTTAACTCTGGTGAAGGGAAACCTGCCTCTTTCATTTTTTTCAATACCATGGGGATTCCCCTTCCAAGTTTATCTATAAAGCGAAGATCTCGTAAGTATTGGGCTATAAGGGGATTTCTATGAACAGGATAACTCCCCACCTTCATCTTTTCAATAGTCATGGTATTTGGCAATGCCCCCGGACTCCTAACCTCTATTCTGTCATCAAACATATAGACCCTTATTTCAGCCCCTGTGATACTATAATCTCTATGGGCCACGGCATTTGTAACGACCTCTCGCAGTACTTCTTTTGGAATTATCTTCTCTCTGCGCTTTAGACCTTTTATCGTGGAGGGATGCTTGAGATTTCTTTGTATCGTTTTTACTGTCTCTTCAATCAACATAGGAAGGGTACCCGAATTTGTCCTCCTATCCAGCAATTCTGATGAAACCTCTTTCCCTATAAAATAGGCAAAACTTATCCCGCTTTGAGGTAAAAACCTCTGTGGTTCTTTACCAAAAAGAAGTAACCCTGCAACTGTTGGAACCTCTCCATAATCTGTTCTCTTCAAGATATCTGCATTGATAAGTAGATTCTTTAATTCAATGTCACTGAATTCTTCACTATCTATCTGACGATACTTCTTTAAATAATTGTGTATCTCCCCCTTGTCTATATCCTCATAGGAAGATGTTGCAACAGGAGCAATATCGTAATGATACGCCCCACTACTCTGAAAGAGTCTTGAAAGCTCTTCTCTTGTGGCCTCTCTTGAGGTGGTCCCAACCCTTATATGGTAAATGCGTCTTTCACCTTTCTGAACATAATAAGGTTTACTGAAGCCCATATCAATATGCACCACTGCAACCCTTTTCCCATCTATCTCAATCTCTTCATAGTAAGGGATCACCCCTGGCTTAACCAGGGTTCTACAAATATTCATCGCCCATTCTTCATTCTTCTCTGAACTCACACCGGTGATTTCCCTATTATCTTCCACCCCTATCAATATCTTTCCACCTTTGAGATTGGATAATGCCACAACCTCTTTGGCAAAATCCTCGGCAAAGGTTCTGCGTCTTCTTTCATCCCGTTTGAACTCTACCCCTGAGTTCTCTCCGTTCTGGATCATTTCAAGCAATTCCAGGCGTGTCATTCAGATAATCTCCTTAGGGACGGGTCCCTTATAGATTTCCATATTTTTCCTTCCTGAGCTCGAATGCCTGTTTTCCACCTTCAAGTGTATTTCGTACAATATCCTTGATACCCTGCTCATCAATTGAACCGATGTGTCTGGCCTCAATAAAGGCGTGTTCAATATCAGCGTTTAGTGCAATAATCAATTCAGCATCACCAAGGACAGGGATATTGGCATTATGTGTAGCTATGATAAACTGTCGGTGTTCCTTCTCTTTTCTCAATCTGTTCACTATATCCTCAACAATAAAAGTATTATCCAGATCATCTTCTGGTTGATCAATTATTAAGGGATATGGATTTTCGAGGAGAATAAGTGTGAGTAGAGCTGTACATTTCTGACCAATAGAGAGGTGATCAATCTCTCTAAATTTAGGGATCTCCTTTGTTCCGAGATTTAATTTTATTGTTGCCTTTGTAGGAATATTAAAAATCTCAATGTTAAATAGATCCTCTGAAGAGATTGCGTTACACAAGGCTATTGAGGTCCTCCGGGTAATACCATATCGTTCGTTAAGTCTTCCCTCCCCCTGTCTGACAGACCGTGCAAATTCGAGAGGAGAAAATCCTTGTTTTTCCACGATTTGCCTCAATTGATCTTCCCTAACCTTAGACCTTAAAAGCCTTAATCTTTCGATAAACCTTTTCTTTTCTCCTTGATATTCCAGAGAAACCGCCAGAACACCTTCTAATCTCTTATTAAGATCTTTAAGAACCCTTTCTCTTATCCTGAACTGCTCTGCTCTATTGTCATTCAACTTAATCAAGAGATCAGCTCTTATGTTCCACAAGCTTTCAAGTTCTTTGTTATATTTATCTCTCTCATGTTTTATAAGTCTTAATTGCTCAACCTTTTGTTCAAGATTAATGAATTCATCAGGATCAATAGATTCAAATTGTTTATGTAATTCCCTCAATATTTGATTGTAGGTCTCGTCCTGTTTCTGATTAATCTCTTCCCATCTATCCAAGACCCCTCTGTCATTTTTATAGGCCTTAAAGGCTTCCTGTATGGCATTATCGGTTATTCTCCAGCCTTCTCTTGTCTTTTGAGAAAGCCTGTCAAGAATTTCCCCTGCTTCTCTCAATAGTTCCTTATTAGGAAGTCCGTCTGTTGATTTAAGATATGCAGTATCCAGATCTGCTTCTTCCTTGAATTGATCAAACAGTTCCTTAAAGCCTTCAAGCTTCTCCAAACCCCTTTTAAGGAGTTGTTCTTCCTTTGTATATAATCTCTTTTCCTTTAACTTATCCTGAATTCCCAGATCCTTATACCTTTTTATCTTTTCTTGCAACGCTGGTAGTTCTGCGATCCTTTCATCCGTTGTTGAGACACTTCTTTTAAGGCGGAGGATATCATTTTTATTTTCCTCCAAAGATCTTAATATGTATCTCTCTTCATTCACAAGGTTATCAATCCTTCTCTCCATAAATCTGTCGAGAATGGCCAATTGAAACCTAGGTTTTTTTGAAATCTCATATATCTCTTTCTGTCCATAAATCTCCGCGGGGAATAAATCCTTTGGCTTTAGATCGTGTCTGACAGATCCATTCTCCTCCTTTACAACAGGGTCATTACCATAGATCCTTTCAATAATATACCTTTTAGGTGCTGGTGTATGCGATTCAATCAACACGGTAACCTTTGAACCACTTTGGAATACCTCCTTCAATATCTCGTTATACTGTTCAAGGGATTTGCCGGTTTTGGGTTTTAGATCAAAGGCATATCTCAGGGTCTCTATAATTGTGGATTTCCCTGTCCCTTTTCCTCCAATAATGCAGTTGAGGTTATTGTTCAGATGAAACTTAAGTCCATCCAAAAAACCCCCTTCCCAATAAACGCCGATAATCTTAGAAAAGAGGGGAGGAGATGTTGGCATCTCATCAACAAGGCGAATCCTGGATTCCCAATCAAGAAATGCCTCTCTTAATCCCTCTACTGTAGAGGATGCCAGTTTAATGAAGGACTTCCTTTTACCTATATCTTCAACAGATTTGGCATCTGAACTATTTAAACAAGCAATAGGAAATCTCCGCTTATAAAGATCCAATTCATTTGAGACAGCTCTTCTTTCAAAACTCCCCAGGGCCTGTTTACCAGCAGGGATTTCCCCGGCAAGCAGGTTAGGATTAGTAAATACATCTATCCTTATCTGTCCTTCTGATTTTGCCAGTAACCCATTGTCTGAACTCATATGGGCAGCAATGCAAATGCCGTTTTGTTCCTGTACCATATCTATGATATCATTCATACTTTTGGTAATTGCTATAGGAGTTCCATCTGAATGAAATCTTTTTTCTGGCAAAAGCCCGAGATTTGACAGAAGACCATCTAGTGTATTTACCGGGGTATCAGGATTGAAAAGGGATAAGATATGGATACCATCCGCCCCGCTCCGGGTAGTTATCTCAAAACCAGGAAAGATTACAACCTCAGTCTCCTTTGCCGCCTCCCTGACAGGATCTACCCATTCTACATCGTTGTGTTCTGTTATACCCAGAATAGTTATCTCTTTTCTTTTGGCTTCTTCAATATAGAGTTTAGCGATCTCTTTTTTATTGCTTCTGTTAACCCCTGAAGGTAATTTAAATTGATGCCATTTAGGGGTGTGGATATGAAAATCTGCCCCGTAAAATCTTGCGCCATTATTCATTTCTAAAATTTCTGTTAATGTTTTATCCTTTATACTCACTTTCACTGCCTATCTGTTAGAAGTAACGGCTCAAATATCATTGAACTAAAACCAGTGAACTACCGGGATTAGTGTAATATAGTTCTATGGGGATTGTAAAGAGGGAGATTTGCTATGACTCGTATGTCAGGCAGGGTGCCTGACCTATTTTCAGGTAAAAAGCTCATAGCGGGAATAGAGGCAGCCCACATCTTATACATTTTTCAGAATCACATACACGGCATGTCCATTTTTCACAACTACTGCATTTTATATAACAATCAGGGCAGAGGATATGAAGGCTGTTGCAGACAAAATGGCTTGAGCTGTGATAATAACATGATTCGCAGGATATTTTCTCCAACTCTTTCAACACCGGATTCCAGCACAATAGGACCCCTTTGTTCTCTTTTTTCCTATACACAATAACCTTTAAAACAACTGAAGGGATAACAATTCGAAGTGCGCTTATCAGTTCACATTCTATTTTTATTGAATACTTGTCTATTTGATCCAGTATCTTTTTTTTGTGCTCAACATCTATGGCCTTTATCCGCAACAGTTCACGTTTCTTCTCTTCCCCAATTAGACCCTTTTTTGCAATCTTCTTTTCGACCTCTTTTTTTAATAATGAATAGTATGATTCCAGTCTGTTTATATCCCTTTGCAGGCGTCTGTTCATGCTCTTCTCGAAGTCATATAACTCTCTCTTTATCCTGCTCTTAATACCATGATTTCCAGCATATAGAATATTTCTAATAGGGAGTCTCTCCTCTGTTTTTAGAGCAGAGAATCCTTCCGATTCACTCTTATCAAACAGATTTATCCTATTCGTAAAATCATCAAGGGTTGATAGTGTTAACTCATTTACTACTATGGAAATAAGTTTGTCTTTTTTCTCATCGGAGATTGCAGTATATTTATAGTTGAGAAGCAGGTAGGAAACGACTTTTTCTTCAAATCCATTAAGGCGATAAGTAGCATTATTCAGAATCAATTTCTTTTGTAATATCTCCCCCATCTTGTCTGTTTTAAGATAGAGATCCGGAGCAGTCCACTGAGAGAACGTCCCTCTTTTGTTCACAATATCAGCAAATTTGTTAATGATATCAGAATCATAGGTTATTACCTGATCTGCCAGTTCGGCAGATTTATCATTGAAGGCAAATACCAGGTATTCTGGAAGATTGAGGGTTTTTGACAGACTATCAGGAAGGATAACCTCCATCAAAGAATCATCAACCTTCTCCACAACAGCCCCGTCTTTCTCAAGAATATCATTGACCAGGGAATAGAGGGTTTCCATAATTAAACCTCGTAATCTTCTGAAAAAAGGGCATGGTCCAGCTTACAGGTCTCTATGTATTCTTTCTTGGCATCTATCATTTTCTCTCCTAATATATCGAATCCTTTGTCCAGTTCTGATAGACCTTCGGATCTTGTCCAGATATCCATCACAATATCGCTAAAATCGCTCTCGGAATCGAAATTGCCAAGTATGGAATCTATCTCTCCTATAACGAGTTCAAACATATTAATTTTTGAATCGAGTATCTTCAGGATATAATCTTCTACAGAATTCTCCATTGCCAGGTTAAATATAAAGACATCCCTTGTCTGTCCTATTCGGTGAATCCTCCCTATTCTTTGCTCAATCCTCATTGGATTCCATGGAAGATCATAATTTATCATGGTATTGCAGAACTGGATATTTTGTCCCTCGCCACCCGATTCAGTTGACAGCAGAATATCCACATCTTCTCTGAAGCGATTTATTGATTTAACCTTTTCACTGTTCGTCATAGAACCATTAAAGAGGGAAAATTGAATACCTTGATGATTCAGGATGGACGAGATATAATCCTGGGTCTTTATATAGTTTGTAAATATAATCTTTTTCCCATCCTTCATCTTGATCAGCTTAATAAGCCTTTTCCCTTTTTCAGTATTATCAACCTGTTCAACGAGATCAATAATCTTGATCATCTCTGCCATAACCTCTCTCTTAATATCTGCCTTCCTTTTGTCTAATAATCGTTTCAGAGAGTCTCTCAGTGTTAGATGACAGCTACCTGCTTCTTGCTGTAATATCTTCAATGTAAATTTATCTATTCCAGCACCATTGTTATAGCACCTTCTTATAAAATTGCTGACACTGTTATATATTCTCATCTCGTGATCAGATGGTTCTATATTTATGGTAGTCGCAAAGCGTTTCGGCAATCTTATGTCAACCAGACTCCTGGTGTTTCTTATCATGACATCCCTTAGAAGCCCCCGTAATTTATCCTTATTCAATGGAACCCTGGAATTACCCCTCTTTATATATTCTTTTTTAAAATGGCTTTCGGTCTTGAACTGGCCCGGTTTCAGGAGGGTAATGATATTATACAATTCGATCAGATTATTCTGGACTGGTGTTGCACTCAATAAGAATATAAATCTCTTCTTCAGGGAATTTACAAGTTTCCAGTTCAGGGTCTTTCTGTTTTTCAGATGATGTGCCTCATCGACTACAACCAGGTCATAATCTATATTAGTCAATCTATCAAAATTGCCTTTAGATTTTGCAATGTTAATAGAGGCAATCACTCTCTCCATGGACCAGAAGTCATCCCCCGATTTTCTAAATAAAGGGTCATCTGTTGCGGCAAAATCGAGTCCAAATTTATCCATAAGCTCTTCTTTCCACTGGGAGACGAGGGATGTAGGGGTAAGAATCAATACCTTTTTTATCATTCCTCTCAGAAAATACTCCTTTATTAGCATACACGCCTCAATGGTCTTTCCCAGACCTACCTCATCAGAGAGAAGTACCCTTCCCCTGAACTGTTTTAATACCTTTTTGACAGTCTCTATCTGATACCAGTAATTTTCGACATTCCGCAGATGATTAAGACAGAGCAGATCGTCATACTCTCTTAATAATGTCAGATGGTGATATCTAAGACGCAGGATATAACTATCTATGTCATCTACCTTTGGTTTCTCCATCATCCGGAGCATATCATCTTCATGGAACGAAAAGGATACATTGACCTTATAAATAGTCTTCACCCCCCTTTAAAATATTCTTGATCTTTTGCTTAAGTCTATAGAAAAACCTTTTATCCCCTTCTCTTAGGGTGATGAGGATTGTAAGACGCCTTTTATTACCTCCTCTCCCCCTCGGGGAGAGGATTGAGGTGAGGGGGATCCGGGAAACTTTTCTCCACGCTTTCTTGTGATTCAGCGCTCCACGAGAATTCGGAGTTAACTCAATAGTCATTTATTATTAATAATAATATTATTATTCAGCGTTGTCCGGTTAGGTTTTTGCATAGTCATGATTTTTCTTTTGGTTTTTG
>QIDP01000116.1 GCA_003229375.1 Nitrospirota bacterium | reverse complement strand
TATTTTTATAGTATAAGAAAGCTAATAAAGGCAAGAAGGATAATAGATGAGATCATAAATGAGGAAAAAAATCATATTATATGGCTTAATACCTTTCGAGAGGGTTCCGTAAAATAAGGGTTCTTTCGTAAAAAAGTTGAGCGGCTCAAAAGTAAATTAAAAATCAAAAATACAAATGTAAAAATACAAATCAAAATGCAAAATGACAATTCGTAAAGCGTGATGCGTAATGGGTAATGAGTAAAATAAATACCCATAACGCATCACTCATAACGCATCACGCTTTTTTGGGTTAGTTCAACTTAAATACGAAAGATGGAAAATTATGGATTATTCAATAAAGATAGGTGGTGAAGCCGGACAGGGTATTCAGACAATAGGCAATACCCTTGCAAGGGTCTTTTCAAGGAAAGGCTATCATCTATTTACCCATCAGGATTATGAGTCACGTATAAGGGGCGGCCATAATTTTTTTCAGTTGAGATTCTCGGATAGTCCTGTGATGGTATCCGGAGACAGTATCGATATCCTGGTTGCACTCGACAAAGAGAGCATATTGCTTCACGAAAAAGAGCTTTCAGGATATGGAATAGCGATCTACGATTCATCCGCATTAAAACAGACATATGACAAACCCTATTTTCTTGATGTCCCATTTAGAGACCTCGCAATGGAACATGGGGGAAATAAGATAATGGTCAATACTGTTGCAACCGGAGCAGTGTTAGGCATGCTCGGGATGGAGACAAATATTCTAATTGAGACCATAAAGAATACACTCAAAAAAAAGGACGGGGAAATTATAAAGGGCAATATAAATGCTGCAATGGCAGGCCACGACTTTGCTGCAAGACACTGCCAGAGATGTTCCTTTTCTACAGCATCACAATCTAAACCAAAGATGCTGATAACAGGCAATGATGCTATAGGACTTGGCACTGTTGCATCCGGATGCAAATTTTATTCGGCCTATCCAATGACGCCTTCAACGGGAATCATGCTTTATGTTGCAGCCAGGGCAAAGGAGTATGGAATCATAGTTGAACAGGCCGAGGATGAGATAGCGGCAATTAATATGGCGATCGGCGCATCCTTTGCCGGTGTCAGGGCTATGACAGGAAGCTCGGGGGGAGGTTTTGCATTAATGGTGGAAGGGCTTTCCCTTGCTGCAATGACAGAGACGCCAATAGTTATTGCCCTTGTCCAGAGACCCGGACCCGCAACAGGACTCCCCACAAAGACAGAGCAGGGTGACCTCCTCTTTGCCCTGTATACTGCCCACGGAGAATTTCCAAGGGTTATCTTTGCACCGGGCACACCTGAGAAGGCATTTTATCTCACAAACAAGGCATTTGATATTGCAGAAAAATATCAGATACCTGTCCTTATTCTCACAGACCAATACCTTGCTGATTCTCAATGGACATTTGATGAATTTGATTTAAAGAAGATAAAATATACCGATTACAGAATCAGAGGAGATGTTTTTAAGGATGTCTCAGGATATAAACGACACCCCTTCACAGATAACGGTGTATCGCCTTTAGGTGTTCCCGGGGATTCAAAACACTTAATTGTGACAGATAGTGATGAACATGATGAAGAAGGACACATCACAGAAGACGCTGAAATCAGAAAAAGGATGGTGGACAAAAGGCTGTTTAAAAAGTTACCCCTTATCAGACAGGAGATAGATCCGCCTCTCTTGTATGGTAACAGCCACCCGGAGATAGTGATTGCCGGATGGGGTTCTACATATGGGGTGATGAAAGAAGCAGTTGACCGGATATCAAAGAAGGAAGGTATTGCCATGTTACATTTCAGCGAGATTTATCCATTCCCCGGAACAGAAAAATTCGATTATCTAAATCTATTAAACAATGCAAAACTCACCATATGTATAGAAAATAATGCTACAGGACAATTTGCGCGTCTTATAAGGGGAGAGACAGGGTATGAATTTAAGGCCACAATTAATAAATATGATGGAAGGCCCTTTACATTAGAATATCTTTTAGGAAAAATAGATGTCTACATTAGAAGATTACAAAGGAGAGACCCCGACATGGTGTCCGGGATGCGGTAACTTCAGCATCTTAAAGACATTTAAAGAGGCAATGGTGGATCTGAACATAGAGCCTCATCAGTTTACAATTGTCTCCGGAATAGGTCAGGCGAGCAAATTCCCCCATTATCTGAAATGCAATACCTTCAATGGTCTTCATGGAAGAACCCTTCCTGTTGCAACAGGAATAACACTTGCCAATCATGAGATGCTAGTTATTGCTATTGCCGGGGATGGAGACTGCTATGGTGAGGGTGGAAACCATTTAATTCATGCAATCAGAAGAAATACAAATGTGAAACTCTTTGTACATGACAACCAGATATACGGCCTTACAAAGGGGCAGGCATCTCCAACAAGCATGGAGGGGATGAAGACAAAAAATCAGCCCTTTGGAGTCCTTTCCGGACAACTGAATCCAATGGCATTGGCAGTAGCGCTTGACTGCACATTTGCTGCAAGGGGATTTACAGGTGATACCGAACACTTAAAGGGATTGATAAAGGAGGCGATAAACCACAAAGGTTTTGCCCTGGTTGATGTCTTACAGCCCTGTGTAACCTTTAACAAAATTAATACCTATAAATGGTACAAAGAGAGGGTATATCATATAGAATCTGAGTACAATCCTGAGGACAGGATAGAGGCCTTCAAAAGGGCGCTTGAATGGGGAGAGCGTATTCCGGTCGGGATAATTTACAGAAACCATCGTCCTGTTTTGGAGGAGAGGATACCTATAATCAGGGATAAACCACTCGTGAGACACTCCTTTGACCCATCAACATTAGAAGCTGCCCTAAAAGAATTTTATTAATCGATACTTATAAACAATGCATCAAGGCAAAATCCTTGTAGTGGATGATGAAAAGTTAATACGATGGTTACTTGTAGAGAGTCTCATTGCCAATAACTATGAGGTATTATCCGCAGATACAGGGACCAAGGCGCTCGAACTTGCAGGGGAAGAGATCCCTGATCTGGTGATGCTCGATATTAACCTCCCTGATATAGATGGGATAGAGACACTGGAGAGGCTAAAACAGATAAATAGAGATGGGCAGGTGATTATGATGACAGCCTATGGGACTGTTGAGACAGCCATAAAGACTATGAAATTAGGCGCATATGACTATATTAATAAGCCTTTTAATATGGATGAGGTAATACTCATAGTAAAGAATGCCATGGAGACCGGCAAATTAAAGAAGGAGGTCTCCCTTTTTCGTGCCAAAGAGGAAAAGATGTATGCTCTTGATAACCTCATAGGTGAAGATGAGAGTACCATCAATATCCTTGAGATGATTAAGAAGATTGCAAAGGATGAAGCGACAACTGTTTTGATTGAAGGGGAAAACGGGACAGGGAAGAGCCTTATTGCAAAAATCATTCATTATCAGGGCCCCGGAGGCCATGACCCCTTTATAGAACTAAACTGTACTGCCTTTCCGGATACCCTCATAGATAGAGAACTATTCGGATACGAGACCCTGTCAGAGAAGGCCGTCGATAAAATCGATGATAGAAACAGAGAAAGGTCTCTAACGGCATTTACCGATACCAGGAGATTTAAAAAGGGTCTCTTTGAACTCGCCGGCAGCGGGACAGTATTACTCAATGAAATAGGGAGTATACACCTGTCTGCCCAGGCAAGGCTTCTCAGGGTTATAGAGGAGAAGTCGACAGGCGGCACAAGGGATATAGAGGTAGATGTGAGGATCATTGCTACAACCAACAAGAATCTGGAGGAGGCAGTAAAAAAAGGGAGATTCAGGGAAGACCTCTACTACCGGTTAAAGGTTGTCTCTTTGTATCTACCCCCTTTAAGGGAACGCAAAAAGGATATACTCTTACTTGCAAGGCATTTTACAAAGGATTTCAATAAAGAGCTTAAGAAGAATATTACAGGGATATCACCGGAGGCAGAGGAACTATTAAGCCGTTACAACTGGCCCGGCAATATAAGGGAGTTGAGGAATGCCATAGAGCGGGCGATTATCCTGGCAAATAAGAATAATATACTTGCGGAGCATCTCCCCCTGGAGATTGTTAATAGGAATACCCCCGGCACAAAAGATGCTAAGGCATCTTTTTTTAGCCTGCCACCGGATGGTATATCCATTAAAGAGGTGGAAAAGGACCTTATCAAACAAGCGCTGGAGATGATGCAGAACAACCAGATCAGGGCGGCAAAACTACTACACATCAGTCGTGATACCCTTCGATACAGGATGAAGAAATTTAATTTGCTATGACCATATCCATCTAATGGTTCGCATAGGAGAAAGATTAAACTTTATTTGCACAAGCCCTTACACGGTTCTTCTGCTTTCTTCCCCTCTAATATTTATCTGATATAGATAGAGCCTCTTTCCTTCTATCTCTACCTCTGATGAGGTATTAGGAGGCAAATCTTCATCAGGTAGACGATAATCAAAACTTACCAGATATCCTTCATCTGCATTCTCACTTTTAAGATAAGATATGAGTTGCTCCCGGGCCTTTAGATGAGCCTGCTGCCCCCTCCACATCTTCATCTCTATGATGTGTTTCCTGCCATGATAAAACACCTTTATGTCTATCCTTCTATTTCCTGAAACTACCTCTATGTTGCTGTCCCCCCTCCCCCCGGCAATAAAACTATCCAGATAGCACATCAACTGAAGTTGCCCGATAAATTCCTGATTATGCTCAGATATCTTGAACAATTTGAGTCCTATCCTCTCTATATAATCTCCAAAGTTTTTTAGAATAAGGGGCATATTAAGTAAACCATCCTTTTCATAGAATAAATCTGTGGGGTACTGCTCATCAAAGTAGTATTTCTTTTCACTATTATCTCTTTTTTTGTAAAGTTGTAAAAATCTTTTGAGGTAGATGGGATTGCTTATTTGAGCCAGATTAAACTCTCCCTTTTTAATCAAACCATGCATCTCTAACTCGTTTTGTCCCTCTTCATCTATGTTGTATTCTATATCTTCCTTAAACAGGATTTCAAGTAGTTTACGTTCGTATTTCTTTGCCTTATACATGATATTTGTAAAATGGTCATTACGTTCAACTAACAATATTGCTAATCCCTTCTCCATATCCTCTTCTGTTATAGGATCAGTAGTGTTTGGTTTAATCTCATTGGTCAGTATCTGAGCAATACGGTTTACCATGAAGGGCTGTCCCCCTGTTTCATAGTGAATCCGACTCGATGCCTCTTCTGTAAATGGCTGACCCGTCTCTTCTGTATACTGACTGTATAAATCTCTCACCTCTTCTAAGGTAAAGAGGGGTATTCTCACCTTATCTGCCATATTAAAAGGGGAGACATTTTCAATAGTCATCTCTGCTACATTGCGAATGCCTACCAGACCAATAGAATAGATAAAAAATTCTTTTCCCAGTTTGTGAGCGTTATACATATCACGCAATGTATCAAGAAATCCTTTAAGGGCTTCTTCTGGTATGCCATCAAACTCGTCAATAAATATAATAATTTTTTTTTGAGTAATAATCCCGTTCAGCTTCTTAAAGAATCTCTTGAAGTCTATATGATTATTTAGTTGAGTATTTTTTGTTAATTCTTCTACCTCCTCATATCTTTCGCACTTTACCTCTTTTAATCTCTTTAGAATTTTTTCAAACAGATCATCCTGAAACTCTGAATAGAACTCTTCAACAGGCAATTTGCGGTACGTCTGAAAACTAAGCGTAACAGGCACATAGTAAGGATCATTTCCAAGCTCTTTACAGAATTCAGAGAAAAAGGTGGTCTTCCCCATCTGTCTGGGGGCAAAAATGGTGAAATAACGGCCCTTATCTACTAACTCTTTTATAGTCTTCCAGTTGGTAGCCCTTATATTTCTGTCTTTCACCATATAGCTTTCTTCAGGATTAATAAGTGAGGCCGTTTCAAAGTCTCTTCTCCTTACAGATTGTTCTTTATGTGAATTCTGAACCACATTATCTCCTCTCTCATATTCTATAGGGGTATTATTCTATAGTCCTGTAATTCATTGACCGCATTTACCTTTATAATAACCCCAAAAAGGATTAAAAATCAATCCATTTTTGTTTCCTTTGCAGTGGGGTGGCATGGACAAACTATGTTGCATTTTGCATTTGCATTGAAATTGACATATGTTTGGTTACATATTATAATTTAAGGGAATATAATTATTGACCATTAAATGGAAAGGATGGCCAAACCAAAATGGTAAAAAGGGTGAGTCTTGATAGTGTCGACGAAAAGACAGGAGAGTTTCTGGAGCAACTGGAACTGGAGGTAGAAGAAGAGCAGTATATCCTGGAGTTAGTGGTTTTAAAACAACAGCAAGGAATTTAATTTGACAATTAATGATATAATATGGAAACAACAGTTTGTTGACAAACTTGCCTTTAAACACCAGGTATCGATTGAGGAAGTTGAAGAAGTCTTTAATAATTATCCCATTATCCGCAAGGTAGCTAAGGGGCATGTTAATAATGAAAATGTTTATGCGGCCTACGCACATATTCACAGCGGTCGCTATTTGATTGTCTTTTTTGTCAATAAGAAGGGGAATAGAGCATTGCCTGTTTCTGCACGAGATATGGATAACTCAGAAAGGAAATATTATGAAAAGCAAAAACAAAAGTAAAAAAGGTATTGATCGGTTACCTGATACTTTTGCATCCGAGGAGGAGGCAGGGGAATTCTGGGACACTCACAGTACAAGTGATTATGAAGAATATTTGGAACCGGTGGAAATGACGATTGATATAAAAAGACGGCACTTTGAAATTGAGATTGATAGGGAGACCTTCTTCGCGTTGAATGCATATGCCAAAAAAATAAATAAACCTGTAAAGAATCTTGCAAGTAGCATATTAAAGGAAAAACTGGTTTCTGTCTGAAGCAAGCAATAAAAGATGCAGGAGAGAAGTTTACCGCAGAGACGCAGAGAGCCATATTTCCCACAGCATCTCTCCGCCTCTGCGGTTAATTAATTCACTATAGTCTTACCATTGTACTTTTAAAATGTATATTTTGATATTTGATATTACTTCCTCAATCATCCTACTGAGTTACATCCAAATCACCTGTAACCATGTATTCACCGCTTCTGCTGTCTATTTGGGTCCAGGTAGTGTCGTTGTATCGAACCCATATGCCATAAGTTGGTCCGAAGTCTATGATTACCTCATCCTGCTCATTCCCATCCATGTCACCTGTAACCATAAAGTCAGGGTTTCTAGTGTCCAGTTGGCCCCAGGTAGTGTCATTGTATCTAACCCAGATGCCATATGTTGACCCGAAGTCGAGGATTACCTCATCCTGTCCATTCCCATCCATGTCACCGCTAACCATAAATTCAGGGTCTTTAGATGTCAGTTTGGTCCAGGTTAGGTTATTGTACATAACATGGACACCGTGTATTTCACCACAATCAACAATCAAATCGTCTTGCCCATTCCCATCCATATCTGCTATAGCCATGGATTCAGGGGATCCGCTTGTCAGTTGGGTCCAGGTGGTATTATTGTATCTTATCCAGATGCCGTAAGTTGACCCGAGGTCGAGGATTACCTCGTCCTGTCCATTCCCATCCATATCACCGGTAACCATGGACTCAGGGACCTTAGATGTCAGTTGTGCCCAGGTCAGACTGTTATTGTACATAACCTGGATACCGTTTCCTGCGCCAAAGTCAGCGATCAAGTCGTCTTGGCCGTTTCCATCCATATCACCTGTAACCATGGAGTCCGGGTTTCTGCTGTCCAGTTGACTCCATGTGGTGGTGTTGTTGTAGTATCCCTTGATGCCCGAGCCTTCACCGAAATCGATGATTACATCATCCATGGGTAACATGAAAACACCAAAACCATTATGCAAATTAGCTGTTCCACCATCAGGATTTATGACAATTACATCCCATGTGCCAGGATCAAGACCGGCTTGCACTGTTGCAGTAATCGTCGTAGGTTGAACCTCGACATCTGTGATAGAATATAATAGTCTCTTTATCACCCGAAGCCCTGCTTGCTTGACAGCTACATAGATATGGTCTCCTGAGACAAAGACACCACTGGCCCTGAGAGGGGTATCCACTAAATTTACAATCTGTGGATTTGCTGGATCTCTTACATCTACCCCCGCAAGTCTTTCGTCAACCACATAGACATAGTTGCCATCGTCTGAGCCGTAGACAGCCTTAGCTCCACCAGGGATATCCACAGATCCGACAATGGATGGAGCTGTGGGATCAGAGATATCTATCACCCTAAACCATGAAGGGTGTGGCTACTTTGAAACAACCTGTTTTTCAATTTTTTGTATAATTCCTCCTAAATCCTCTACAGTATTTTCGTAACTATTAATAA
>QIDP01000052.1:0-7500 GCA_003229375.1 Nitrospirota bacterium | reverse complement strand
TTCAAGGTACTCCCTTAATTTATTAAGGGACATCTCCTTTCCCGGGATTACCCCCTCATCTATCAGCAGACGTCCGATACTCCTGTAGGGTCTTCCATTTGAGGCTGCATAGTTTACCCTTATGGTTTGTCCATTTTCTAATCTTATCTGTCCTGATCCCTGTATTTGCAAAAAGAAGATATCTACCGGGTCAGAAACCCATGCGATTTCCAACCCCTTCTCTCTTAGTAACCCCTTACCATCTATCTCATAACGATTAAAATAGGGAAGAATGTCACCATTGTATAGTCGGGCAATAATCCTTTCTCCTTTATATTTAGGGTTAAATTCCTTTAAATATATATTTATCATGTCATCAGGCTTACTATATAGTGGAAATGGATATTTGCTGCTCTCAGTCAAACTCCCTTCAATGACCGGTTCATAGTATCCTGTAAAGAGGACTGTACTTTCCTATCCAATCCGGCAGATCGATATATATTGAATTGTGACCTTATGGCCTTATTCAGGCTTTTATTATCCGGGGAGTCCTTCAATATATTCAGGAATGTCTCCATAGACTCTACTATTTCTGCTGTGGTGTATCTATCCGGCCCGTAGACATATACATTATCCTGAGGTACCCTCATAAGATAATCAAGACTCTTATTAACCGCTTTTGTTAATGAATTTTTATCCATGTCATCAACAAAATTGGGGATACCACACCATTTTAATAATACTAATGCATCCTCAGGCCCCTTTACAGGTCTCTTCCTACAGGAGCTCAAAAGAGATATTATGATAATCAGAAAAAATACAAGGAGTTTTTTCATAAGGAGATATTGTACCAATTTTTCAATAAATAGCAAGGTGGTGGGGAATAATTTAGCTGCCCGCTGCAACTTTTTTTCGTAGATGATCCTTGAAATATTTTCACTTTACTCAGACTTCTATTTTATGGTAAGATTTTATTATAATTAATTTTAATCTCATTTTTGGAGGGTGTAAAGGTAATATGTCGGGTCATTCAAAGTGGGCTAGCATAAAACACAAAAAGAGCGCTGTAGATGCAAAGAGGGGGAAGGTATTCACCAAGTTGATAAAAGAGATAACTGTTGCTGCCAGAATGGGTGGAGGGGATGTGGATGGAAATCCAAGACTCCGTACAGCAATAGCTTCTGCCAAATCTGTTAATATGCCAAAGGATAATATTGATAAGGCAGTTAAAAAGGGTACAGGAGAGCTTCCCGGTGTAAGCTATGAAGAGATCTCTTATGAGGGATACGGCCCCGGTGGAGCGGCTGTTCTGGTTGATGTTATGACAGATAATAAGAACCGTACTGTAGCAGAAATCCGATCGCTATTTTCCAAGAACGGCGGGAATATGGGTGAAAGCGGATGTGTGTCATGGATGTTCAGCAAGAAAGGTCTTATGCTGGTTGAAGAGAAAAATGCTGATGAGGATAAATTGATGTCGATTGTATTAGATGAAGGCGCTGAAGATATGAATCTCAATGAGGGTGCCTACGAGATAATAACCCCTATAGAAAGCTTTGAATCAGTCAGGAAGGCCATTGAAGAGAATAATATAGAGATATCTGTATCAGAAATAACCATGGTGCCGCAGAACACCATTAAGCTTGAGGGGAAGCAGGCACAGCAGATGCTTAGGATGATGGAGATACTTGAGGACCACGATGATGTTCAGAAGGCATACTCTAACTTTGATGTGCCGGAAGAGATGGTTACATAGAAGGTAACAGTTCACAGTTTACGGTTAACAGTTAATGAAAACAGAAAGTAAAAGGAAATTGAAAAAACTGATAACTGTGAACTGTGAACTGTGAACGGATACCATAGAGGAAATCCTCATGCCCGCCAAATCGGCGCAAAGGGGGATGGAAATTGGGATTTTCAGGTGAAAGGTGAGAGGGATGCGTGTGTTAGGTATTGATCCAGGATCATCGGTTACAGGTTTTGGAGTGGTTGAAGACAATGGAGAGAAATTAGCTGCAATCGAGTGGGGAGGAATCAGGACATCTTCTAAGCAATCCTTTCCCCAGCGATTAAAGACCATCAGTTGTGGATTAGAAGCGATTATACAGAGGCATAGACCTGATATTGCTGCGATAGAAGGCCTCTTTTTTGCTAAGAATGCAAGTAGTGCCCTGAAGTTAGGAGAGGTAAGAGGTGTCACTATACTTACTGCCTCAAATCTGGGTCTCGAAGTTGTAGAATATAGCCCTTTAGAGGTGAAGCAATCTGTAGTGGGGTATGGCAGGGCAGACAAGAGACAGATACAGGATATGGTTGTTGCCTTATTAAAATTGACCGAGACTCCGAGGCCTAACGATGCAGCAGATGCATTAGCTATAGCTATCTGTCATATACATTCTGCATTGCTGAAGAAAAGACTCATGATATGATAGCCAGGATTACCGGAAAAATTACATTTAAATCACCTGACTACATTATCGTGGATGTAAACGGAATCGGCTATCAGGTCTTTGTCCCCCTTTCTACATACTATGAACTCCCGGATATCGGGGATAGCCTCGATCTGCATATCTATACACATGTTAGGGAAGATATTCTGAGATTGTATGGTTTTCTTAAATCAGAAGAACATCACATATTTGAACAGCTCATCAGTGTATCATCAATTGGTCCAAAGATGGCATTGAATATACTATCAAGGATCCGGGCCGGAGATCTGAGAGAGGCAATAGGAAAAGGAGATATCTTAAAGTTAAACTCAATATCCGGGATCGGTAAAAAGACAGCAGAGAGGATAGTCATAGAGTTAAAGGATAAGATAGGTTACGACTATGCCTCCTCTATTCACTTCCTACCGGGTAATGGAAAGAATAATCTTACAGATACCCTTTCTGCCCTTATAAATCTTGGTTATAAAAAAGGGGTGGCAGAAAAGGTAATCCTGGATGTTGGGAGGGAATTAGGCGATGATGCGTCTATTGAGGCTCTTATCAAGGCATCGCTAAAGGTATTATCTAAATAATCAGTTATCAGTTAACGGTTCACGGTTTACAGTTAATAAAAACCGATAACCGTGAACCGATAACTGATAACCGATAAATTAGAGGATAAAAATTTGTGGAAGAAGAGAGGATTGTTACACCTCATAGAGAAGAAGATCTGACCTTTGAGATAGGTCTTAGACCAAAAAAATTCGATGAATATATAGGCCAGGAAAAGACTAAGGAGAATCTTAGTGTCTTTATAGAGGCTGCAAGGAGGAGATCAGAGGCCCTTGATCATGTCCTTTTTTATGGTCCACCCGGTCTGGGGAAGACAACCCTCGCACATATCATATCTGCTGAAATGGGAGTTAATATAAAGAGCACATCCGGTCCGGTTATTGAGCGTCCCGGGGATCTTGCAGCGATTCTGACAAATCTGAAGGAACATGATATCCTCTTTATAGATGAGATTCATCGGCTCAATAACGTTGTGGAGGAGATCCTCTATCCTGCAATGGAAGACTACCAACTCGATATAATCATTGGACAGGGCCCCAGTGCCAGATCAATAAAGCTGGACCTCCCCAAATTTACACTGATTGGCGCCACTACAAGGGCAGGACTTCTCACATCTCCTCTGAGAGACCGGTTCGGGGTGGTTCACAGGCTAGATTATTATACTGGTGACGAACTTAACATCATTATAAAGCGATCAGCAAATATACTCGATATCAGGATAGATCCCTCCGGATCAGAGGAGATATCCAGGAGGTCGAGGGGGACACCGAGGATAGCAAACCGGCTTCTGCGTCGTGTAAGGGATTATGCCCAGGTCAGGGCTGATGGTATTATAACGAGGGAGGTCGCATGTAAGGCATTAAAGATGTTAGAGGTCGATGAAATGGGTCTGGATAAGATGGATAGGATGCTCATACTCACTATTGTAGAGAAATTTGGGGGAGGGCCCGTGGGTATAGGGACATTGGCAGCTGCTGTGAGTGAGGCCGAAGATACTATAGAGGATGTCTATGAACCTTTTCTGATACAAAGTGGCTATATCAACCGCACTCCTAGGGGAAGAGTTGCTACTGAAATGGCATACAGATATTTTGGGATAGAGCCAAAGGGGCATGTGCAGGAAAAGCTGGTTTGAGGGTATAGCTGAATAGTTACCAATTTTTATTAAAAATAAGGCAACAAGAAAATTGATATTTACTATGAATAGTGAAGACACAATACTAACAAAATTATGTATCGCTTGTAAAGAACCGATCCACGTTGATGCTAACGTGTGTCCGCACTGTACTAACGTTCAGATACCAAGTAGATGGAAACAAGCTGCTGATATCTTAAAATGGCTTGGTGGGATTACAGCAGTGCTTTCCTTATTATTAATGATGATAAAAGTTAATGATCTGTTTGATAAATGGAATAACGAACAAGATGCAATTTCTGAAATAGTGGTCGCCGCTGGCATCCAAACTGAATATGGAGATTATGAGCAAGCATGGGAAAGTTACCAAAATGTGCTGAGGCTAGATCCAGGGCATAGAATAGCAAGGGAAGAACAAATTAATGTGGCTATGATTTGGCTACGTAACATAAAAATCATTGGAGACCAAACTTTTACCGATATAGTTAATAAGTTATTCCCGGTGCTCCATCGAGGTATAGCCAGTACCGATAAACAGCGTCGGGCAACCATATTTGCACATATCGGATGGGCCAATTATTTAAAATTCAGAGAAAATAAACTATCTGAGACTATGATAGTTAATGAATATTTTGATAGAGCGCTAAAATTGGATCCTAATAATACTTATGCAAATGCAATGAAAGCCTATTGGTTGAGTTATAGAGGAGTCCAGGAACTAGATGTGATTAAGACCTATTTTGAAAGGGCCCTATCAACCGGTATTGATAGCGCATTCACGCGTAGACTTCAATTCAATACCATAGTGCCATATAGTAGTCGAATAGAATTTCAGATTGAAGCGTTTAGATTGGGAAACGAAATGCGAATCAAGGGAGAGCCGCTTACTGACCGGCAACGTCGTGAATTAATCCAGATGGTAATGAGGAATGTTGAATATTATGAGAAATTGGAAAAAATAATTTGTTCATTACCTTTAGAACAGAGTTTAGCGACAATTCAATATCTAAAGGAGTTAGATAAAGAGATTGATAAAAATGAGGAATTGCATTATCAGTTTATATCTGCGGCTTTTGAAGAAATAAAAGGGAACGCAAATGGCGCTTTGGGAATTTATATGGAATTACAACAATCGCTAATTTCCAATAATTATAGGATTGGACGTTTGGAAAGAGGCGTAAAGCAAGCAATGGAGAGATTATCACCACATTAGTCAAAATTCAGTTTTTGCACAGCTATTGAAATCGCACGATCAGTCGTGATGCTATGTCTAAGTACAAGTCTCTTGCCTTTTTCGGTTAAGAGTATATAGGAGTATACACGTCCCGGAAAGGTTGTTAGAAATTCTTTTATAACAACCTATTGCCCCACCAGCAGTGCTCTTTCATAAGCCGCTTCTGAATATCCGTGTATATGTTGACCATTAATAACAGCAAAAGGGACTCCTCTACGTTGGTCCCTGATTGAGAGCTGGAATTATAATTAGGAATTACTTTAACTTCCCCTTTTGATCCGGTATCTTGAGGTGGATGATCAGAATAATGTGTTTGTCCTTTCTCATCAACCCATTTGTATATTTCGGCTGTTGCTATACCGGACAAAAGTAATATTACGAATAAGGAAACAAAAAAAACCTTTGATTTGCTCATAAAAACACGCCCTTTCACTTCCACCCCGGGAAGGTTTATGGTTACGGTTCTTCTTGGAAAATGGGGGGATTTTTTACAGGCTCTTTTACGCCTATGTGTTCCGATATTCCCTATTTTCGCTGGATTTATTTTACTTTCTCAGGCTCAAGAGTTCCAAGGGATGGCTCTTGTACTCTCTCCATCAGCATCGGCGCTAAACTGATAGGAAATTCCTTTTTTTACCTATAGAAACATTAACATAAAAACCAGGAAAATTGATACCTCTTTTTCTGTTTTTTATGTTTTTGCCCTAAGATTGATTTTTTCTGGGCATAAGACACATTTTAAAATCCAATGTAAAGGCAGAAAGTGTGGTAGGTTTGAAATTTGGAACTAATTGCAGGGTTTTTAGCAAAGAATTGGCAGAAGCCAGATAGACCCCTTCCTTAATACCCCTGCATAGCAGCAAATAACGGTTCTTCCGACATTTGTGTGGGTAGCCGCAGGCTTCAGCCTGCGAGGAGAAAAGGTGGCCTGCAAGAAAAACATGGGTATAAGAAAAAAGAGAGGCAATAGGTTTGTCTCTATGGGATGCTTCAAAACTCTCAGGGGTTTCTCACACTCACATGAGGGACAAAAAGAAAAAAAAGGAAAAAATGATTTGACGGTAGATAAAATGATGTCTAAAATAAGATTTTAAGAACATTCAACAAAAAGCAAAAAAGCGAGTAAGAAGGAAATTGTAAGGGAACAGAAAAAGGGTGATAATATAACTAAATGGAAAAAATTCAAGGAGAATGAGATTGACTGTGCTCTGATAGGAGCTTTTGCTTTTCAGATTACAGGTATTTTCAGAGCTACTGAAGATATTGATTTTTTAATCCCTTATGAAAAAGCAGAAAAGGTTAAAGAAATTATGGAAAGTTTGACCTATAATGTTGTTCAAATGACAAAAAACTTTTCTCAATACGAATCACCTTTAAAAATATTTGGCTATGTCGATTTTTTACATACCTCAGGAAAATATACAATAGAAATGCTTCAAGATGCTGAAACACACAAAATCATGGATGAAGATATTGAAGTAAAAGTTATCAGGAAGTAAAAGTTATCAGATTAGAGGATATCATAGGATTGAAAGTATTATCTTATACCAATAATCCTGCCCGATATGAAAAAGATGTTAGTGTGTTACGTCCCACCAAAGCGAGACCGATTTTGGCATAGTAAATCCCAGATAATCGAGACCAGTTTAAGTGGTCTCAATCCCAGGTAAACGAGACCGTTTATCTGGTAGTAAATCCCAGATAACCGAGACCACCTATTAGTTGTTAGAATGGATTCTTTTTAAAAGAATATTTTTAAAAGGAGTCCGACATGACAAAACAGAATAGGAGGCGGTTAATGGAGAGAAAAGTAGTAGCAAGTCTTAAAAGCGGCAATGGATTTAATGCCACCTGCAAGTTGCTTCGTATGGGCAGGAATCGAGTAGGCCACATAAGGGAGAAGGCCCGGGAGTATGGATATTTAGACGGCACCATTCCCATCCCTCCCTATCCTGAGGCATTGTTTCCCGATCCTGTAGATGGCAGGTCAGTTAAGGTATCTGAGGCAGATAAGCAGCTTAAGGAGTCTAAAGGATGGATAGTTGAGCGGTTAGAGGCTGGATGGTATCCTGTGACCATTCTTGAAGAACTTCCCATATCAGTTGGCAGGTCGAGTTTTTATCGTTTTTTACATCGCCATAAGTTGGTAG
>QIDP01000023.1 GCA_003229375.1 Nitrospirota bacterium | reverse complement strand
AATACTTCATACTTAAAATCTTTCAGGCTAGTGATCCTATCCCGATACCTCTACCTGTACCGTAGTAATTGGGAGAAGAGCCTAAATTTTTCTTAATATCCTTGAAAGAGTGCAAGGGATTTAATATAATTTACTTAGGGATTTCTCGGTCAGGCAATAGTGGAGCGTTTCCTAATTAAATATTGCATATTTAGGACAGCCGAGACGGCTGTCCTACCAAGGTATTTAGGCTTCAACATCAGTAGGACTTCAACATCAGTAGGACAGGCGTCTCGCCTGTCTAATAATAGATTGTTGAGTATGGTATGTTACTTAGGAATCACTCTAATAGTTAGTTATTAGTCATGAGTTATTAGTAAATTTAAAAGAGGTGATATTCAATGAAAAACAATCCATCCGATCTATGGATCGACATATCAGACATACCGGAAAAAGGATTAAACCTTGAACTTATGAAGGATGCCTCCTTTTTTGAGACTGAAGAAGCAGATTTCAGGGTCACAAAACCGGTCTCAATACACTGCAATATCACAAAGGTTGGTGATGAAATATACGTTCGGGGCAAAATCTCATTTACTATAGAGACAAACTGCAGCAGGTGTCTTGTGAGCTTTACACTTAGTGCAGATCAAGAATTTAAGGTTACCTATTTATCCGCAACCATGAGGCCGTCAGATGAAGAGACCGAGTTAACACGGAGGGATATGCATGTCTCCTGCTATTCGAATAACAGGCTGGATATCATCCTCCCGGTTAGAGATCAGATTGTCCTGGCCGTACCCATAAAGACCCTCTGTGCCCCTGACTGTGCAGGGCTATGCTCTGTTTGCGGGCAGAACCTTAATATCAAAAGATGCGGTTGTTATAAATCTGAAGAGATCAATCCCGGATTATCGATCTTAAAAGAGCTAAAGCTTCGTAATAACCGCTAAAATTTTATCTATATCTCTTTACCTCAAACCTCATTATCTCTACATCCTCATGAGGTCCTATTTCTGCTTTCTTTTTTGCTATATCTATCTGTTCCTCTATGGTATTAACCCCCTCCAGATTCGGGAGGAGAAGGCCCTTTTTCCCCCTGCTGGTTACAATTACACCATATCTTTTGGGATCTAACTGGTCAATATCTGAGACCTTTTCTGCATCAGACAAGACATCTACTGAAATATCTAACTCATCAAGTTCGTCTGTAGTAACAGGAGGGAACCTCGGATCTTTTGTTGCAGCGCTGATAGCATTCGTGATTATCTCCCCGGCCACATTAGATTGCACGGAAAAGATAGTTCCTATACATCCACGCAAAATCCCCTTCTTTTTGAGAGACACAAAGGTACCTCTCTTATCCTTCATATCATCTGTAAGCTCTTCCGGTACCGTGAGGAGTTCCCCTGTCCTTATATATTTCTCTATTGTATCTTTTGCTAACTTAACAAAAGGATGCACATCGTCCCCCCTTATCACATATCCCTTTCTACTATATAATCAGCAACAGAGAGTATCGCATTCAGGTAAAGAGAGTCATTAAAGCTGCTCATTCCTTCTTTTGCCTCTTTTATATATACCCTTGCCTTATCCATAGTATAATCTATTGAACGATATCTCTTCATCAAATCGATTATTTTATTGAAATCCTCATCCTGAATATCCCCTGATTTTACTATCTCCTCTATTAACTTCCTATCTTTTTGGGATGCGTTATTATATAGATGTATCAGAGGAAGCGTGATCTTACCCTTTGTGATATCCTTGCCAATCTCTTTCCCGATCTTGCCCTCCTCGGCTATATAATCAAATAGATCATCCACCAACTGAAAGGCGATACCAACCTTTGCCCCGAAGTTTGATAGTGTATCCTCCTCGGTTGATAGCCTCTTTCCCAGAATAGCTCCTATCCGGCAACTTGCAGACATCAGGGATGCTGTCTTGCGTTTGATAATATCTATATATTTCTCTTCCGAAATATTCAAATTGAAGGGATTTATCATCTCCAGGACCTCTCCCTCCACCATTTTTCTGGATGCCTCAGAAAAATAGAATATTGCCCTTGTGTCTTTGACCTCTGCCATCATGGTAAGGGATCTTGAGAGAAGAAAATCACCCACAAGCACACTTGCCTCGTTTCCCCACCTCATATTGGCAGCAGGACTTCCTCTGCGTATCTCTGCCTCATCCAGCACATCGTCATGGAGCAGGGTTGCGGTGTGAATAAACTCTGCCACACATGAATAGGTTATATGTTTATCCCCGTTATTATATCCGCATAGCCTGGAACTGATTAGTATAAGAATAGGTCTTATACGCTTTCCACCATTGGAAAGATAGTTACCTATGGTAGGAATCAACATTACATCCGATTGAAAATTCTCCTTTATGGATGCCTCTACTTTATTTAAATCATTTTTAAGTATACTAAGAACCTCTCCAAAATCCATAATATCACTCCACTTTTTTACATGAAAAATTATAGGTAATATTAGCTTAAGCACCTCTCTTTGTCAAGGCTTTTTTGACTATTGAAAACCTATTCAGAGGCTGTAACTTTTGAGGACAAAGATATCCCAACATACTCTATATTCACCGGGAATTGCTGCTTTTTTACTTTTACCATTGACATAATGAGCAGATAATTTTAATATATATACAGTAATAATCTCAATAAAAAAATTAAGGATCTGACTATGTTAGGTGTAACAAAACTTTTGTGCGGGATAACGACTCATTCTGATGCTCTGAGGTATGGGAAAGATTCATCGAAGCTGCCATGCGAGCCCTTATCCTACAAGGAAAAAAGGCCGATTGTTGTCTGGAATATGATCAGACGCTGTAATTTGAGATGTATTCATTGCTATTCTGAATCAAAGGATAAGGACTATCAGGGGGAGCTGACTACAGAAGAGGGGAAAGAACTAATAGAGGATCTGGCAGATTTTAATGTCCCGAGCATCCTTTTCTCGGGAGGAGAGCCCCTTATAAGGAAGGATCTCTTTGAATTGGCAAGATTTGCTATTGAAAGGGGTGTAAGGGCGGTAATCTCCACCAATGGGACCCTTATCACACCTTCTGTGGCCAGGGAGATAAAGGAGATAGGTATTTCTTATGTAGGAATAAGCCTGGATGGCCTGGAAGGGACAAATGATAGGTTCAGGGGTAAGAAGGGGGCCTTTAAGGAGGCCCTAAGAGGTATAAGACATTGCTCTGATGCCGGGGTTAAGGTCGGTCTGAGGTTTACTTTAAACAGTTACAATTATAAAGACCTGCCCGCCATACTCGATCTCCTCGAAAAGGAGGATATTCCACGTTGCTGCGTCTATCATCTCGTATACTCTGGCCGGGGGAGTAAATTAATCAAGGCAGATATCTCTCATGAAGAGACACGGCATGCCGTGGATACAATATTCGATAAGACAAAGTATTTTAATTCCAGGGGAATGACAAAGGAGATATTGACAGTAGATAACCATGCCAATGCAGTATATCTATATCTGAAGATAAAAAAGGAACAGCCGGAACGCGCTGAAGAGGTATTAAGACTCCTGAGATGGAATGGTGGCGCCAGTTCAGGTATAGGGATAGCAAACGTTGATAATCTGGGGAATGTACATGCAAATCAGTTCTGGAAGCACTACTCCTTCGGAAATGTTAAGGAGAGGAAATTCAGCGAGATATGGATGGACATATCTGACCCCATTATGGCAGGGTTGAAGAACAGAAAGGGGCTCTTGAAAGGGCGCTGTTCCAGATGTAAATATCTCGATATATGCAATGGAAATTTCAGGGTGAGGGCAGAGGCGGTTACAGGAGATGTATGGGAATCTGATCCTGCCTGTTACCTAACCGATGAAGAGATTGGGCTATAGATTTCCAGATAATAAATTAATGAAGCAATGAACAATAGCAATAGAGGTTTTGATAAGGGAATAAAGAGGGACTTTTCAAGATCACCTCTCCTTGCCTTCTGGGAGGTTACCAGGGCATGTGACCTGGTATGTATACACTGTCGGGCAGAGGCCCAACCAGAGAGGGATACTGGAGAGCTGACCACCCGGGAAGGAATCGAACTGATTGATAGTATACTGGGGTTTGGAGATCCTCTCCCTATACTTGTTCTTACAGGAGGAGATCCCTTAAAGAGAGATGACCTTTATGACCTGATCAGGCACGCAAAAGGAAAGGGATTTCATGTAGGGCTGAGTCCGAGTGGTACACAGCTACTTAATGGTGAATCGATCGGGAAACTCAAGGATGCTGGCGTGGAGTTGATGTCCCTCAGCCTCGATGGCTCCAATGCTGAAAGGCATGACAGTTTCAGACAGGTAGAGGGATCCTATAATCGGACAATAAATGCCCTCAATGAATGCCAGACTATTAACATTCCTATCCAGATCAATACTACTGTTACCCGTAAAACTGTTGATGACCTCGAGGCAATATCAAGGAGGGTTGCAGAGTTTGGGGCAATGAGATGGAGTCTCTTCTTTCTTGTCCCCACGGGCCGGGCACAGAAAGAGGATCAGATCACAGCGGAGAGGTATGAGGAGGTCATGAAATGGCTCTATGATTTCTCACGGACAGCCCCCCCCTTTCAGATAAAGACGACCGCTGCACCCCATTTCCGGCGTATTACAATCCAGGGAAGAAAGGAAAAGAAGATGGAGGATAGTGAATCATCAGGTAGTGGTGATACTGTTCTTAATGTTGAGGTAACATGCGGGAGCGGCTTTGTATTTATATCTCACATAGGTGAGGTATACCCATGTGGATTCTTCCCTCTCAAGGCAGGGGATGTGCGTAAAAAAAGTGTTGTGGATATATACAGGGATTCTACCCTCTTTAATAACTTGAGAGACAGGAACAAGCTGAAAGGTAAGTGCGGTATGTGTGAGTACAAGTGGATATGCAGCGGATGCTCTGCCCGCGCCTATGCAGAAACAGGTGATTACCTGAACGAAGAACCATGCTGTACATATATCCCTGCAAGGTCATAAATACCTCTCTTTAACCTTATGGCTCCCTCAAAAATAACTTTACATTTTAGCGTCTCATCTTTCTGATAGGAGAGATATTACCTCCTCTGAATTTTCACGTGCCCTGGCAAGGAGAATATCCGCATAATCAACATTATGCACACCACGTCCATATTCAACGAAATCATAGTTGTGTTTTGCATCACTATATAATTTATATGCCCTACGATAGTTTTTATAGCCTTTATCCGATCTGTCCAGAATCTCTTTTGCCTTTAATAACTTTGGCCCGGTTTCAGCCAGAGAACTCTCAACCATCTCCTTCCATACAGCAAATATACCTCTATATCCATCTCCATGACACGAAAGACATCCGAGGTCTGTTGCTTCCAGTGTCTGGCCTTTAAATGCAACACCGGGGCCTTTATCTTCCGGAACAAGATGGCAGCCAATACAATCTACCTGTGCTAAAAACATAGGGCTAGGTGTAGACGGGACCCCTTTTCCTCCAATCCCCATATACATCTGTTTTGAACCTGTATGCTTGTTTGTATGACATATATTGCATCTATATGAAAGGGGCTCCACATCGGTCTTCACAGAATGTTTAATTGTTGTATGACACTCATAACATTCCACCTTGTGATCGGTCACATGATTACGATGCATAAACTCTACATCCCCTATCAGGGCAAGTCTTTCAGGTTCTCCATGACACGAAAAACATCGTTCTTCAACAACCTCCCCCTTGCCTTCAATAACCTCAAGGTGGCACTTCTTACATCTTATCCCCCTTCCCACAAAATCAGAATGGTTAAAGGTAATATCCCCAAATTTAATATCCTCTTTTGGTGTACTGTGACATGTCGCACAGGCAGATATTTTTTCCCCTTCAATCATATTTTTAAAATGACATGCAAAACATACCCTTTCATCAGCCGCAATATGCGTACCTATAACTATTTGTGAATGACAGGATGTGCATTTTAATTGTATCCCTCTTCTGAGTTCCTGAAGATGAGGCTTATGATCAAATATTATCCCCTTCATAAATACTACCTTTCCTTTAAGAAGCCTCTTTTCATGGCATCCCTTCTGCAAACAACTGGCATCCTCAATTTCTGCATAGGGTTTTGTGCCATATGTCCTGGTTACAAATTTCACTACCTGTGATATCGCCTGGACTTTACCTTTAAGTTTGTTTCTAAAACCGGGGGGATAATGACAATCTACACACGGCACAAAATTATGCGTCGATGTCTTCCATGCATCATAATATGGTTTCATTATATGACAGCTCTTGCAGAATGCAGGATGTGTACTGTATTGAAGTAATCCTATGCTTCCGGCTACCAGCAAAACAGAAAAGACAATCAGTACCCTGTAAAAATTCGGTAATAGACAGATCTTACGATCTCCTCCCATGGAAAATTGAATCCCGATCTTTTTCAATATCCTGATAAGAACCGGGTCTTTCTTGATATTATCTTTTGACATAATCAATCCTTTTTTATTTATTTTTTAAAGATCTCTTTTTAATGAAGAGGAGTATCATAATAAAATGTGTCAGTACCAATGCAACCTTCAAGACCCTCTTTCTTGTAGTCAATTCCTTCAGGATATCATTGGCCTTTTTCTCTACCTCCAATGTCTCTGTCTTTACCTGATTTGTGTAGTTGAGCACCTCTGCCGGAGAGAGTGTATGGGTCACAGGAAGCACCTCAACAATATGTGTCCTTGCCCTTGAGATACTATTTTTAAGGGCAGAAAGATCGATCCCTGTTCTTTGAACAGATTTCATCATCTTTTTCGCCCTCTCAATTTCTATTGCCGCCTCCTCAATATATCTTACTATCTGTTGACCAACCTTATATGCCCCGGAATCGATCGCATGACACGATCCGCAATGTCTCTTCTCTTTTCCGAAAAAAAGGGCATTTGAGGGATAAAGGATGTAATGGCTATTATGACAGTCAATACATCTTGGTATGCCTACTTCCTGCATTGCTGAATAATGAGGACCCTTTGAATAATATCTTGCTGTAACTGCATGACAGTTTCCACACACATGAGATACCTCTTCAATCCCTGGCGGTGCAATGCCATGGATACCATGACAATCCGCACAATTTGGCGCCCTCTTCTCTCCCTTCTGTAAAAGGAGTTTGCCATGAGAACTATTAACATATTCACGATATTGATCCGTTGGAATACCATACGGTTCCATCAGCTCTTTATTGACATGGCACTTTGCACAGGTCCTCGGGACATTTAATCTGAAGACAGTAGACATGGGGTTAGTCTTGGCCAATATATTATGTGAACCATGGCAGTTGACACAGGTAGCTACATTTGTATCTCCGCTCTCTAACAATAGCTTTCCGTGGACACTCGTTTTATACAACCTTAATTGATCTGTACGCAGATTGTATTGACGCATCTTCCTGGCGTCTGAATGACAATTACCGCAAAAAAAGGGGATCTCAGCCGGTTTAGGGACATGTACATTCTTTGAGCAGTTTTTGATATACTCAAATGACGTTGGATCACCACCATGGCACTTCTCACATGTAATATTTGCCTCATAGTGAACACTGTTCTCCCATTCCCTGACAGGGACAACATATTTACCTCCTAGTTCTTTGTGGCAGGCAATACAGGTATTTTCCTCTATCACCCGGGAAAATGCGGTCCTATTATAGTTAAAAAAAAATAATACTATACTATAGGTTATAATAATTGAAATAATCTTCATCATGGGTAGATACCTTTAAGCGTTAAAAAGATAAAGCCGGTAACAAGGATTAACCCAATTATTATTACAAAAGATCTCTTAAGTGGATGACGTTCCGGATTTCTGTCAATAAATGGTAACATAACGACCAGCAATACAAATATCATCAAACAAACAACACCTGCACTCTCACCAGGAATCAACATTAAAATCTGATCAATAGCCAAAAAATACCATACCGGCTTAATTGAAGATGGAGTAGTAAAAAGATCGGCCTTCTCCTCAATAGAGACAGGATAAAAGGTAACAAAGGCAATGAGAATAAGCATAACTATACATACTACAATCATCTGATTTATAACATGATGAGGAAAAAACGGTATATCTTCTCTTTTTCTTTTCAATTTAACCCCTTCTGAAACACCAAGTTAAAAATTGAGAGTTAATATTAACTCGTAACCTGTAACCCAAAACATAAAGGTTACTCTACAATTTAAATTCTAATTCCTACTATCTAAATTCTAAACAAAGCATTGCATAGAGAATGTTTTGAATTTTGAATTTCTGACATTTGATATTGTTTAGTATTTAGGATTTCGAATTTAGGATTTAGGATTTAGTACCTATCTACTATCCTATGCTTTATAATTTGTTTTTAAAAGAGAAATTCCTATACTTGACTTACCTATAAAGGTCCCGATATCCCCTGTCTTCT
>QIDP01000166.1 GCA_003229375.1 Nitrospirota bacterium | reverse complement strand
ATAGTGATTTTTATAATTAAGAGATTTATTTGAAATATATAAATATCAGTTCTACATTTACTATAAAAGAAATTAGGATAAAAATTCAGTCAAGGGCATAGAGAATGAATACAGATTGTTTGGTTACTATTGATCACAAGTTACGGGAAAAGTTCAATACCATTATCGGAAATATTGATATTTTACTCTATACCCAGAGGGTGACTTGCGTCCCGACACACAGGAGACTTTTAGAAGAGGCGAGAACGCAGGCTTCAGAACTTTTCGAGAATATGGAGAGGGAACTGATTGAAAAGAGTATAGCCCTGGAAGAGGCTAATGCAGGGTTGGAAGAGAAAGTCTCTGACCGTACTAAGAGGCTTATTGCAGTTAATAAAGAATTATCAAATGCCAACAGGGAATTGAAACAGGCTCAGGTGCAACTCCTCCAGAGGGAAAAGATGGTGGCCATGGGGCAATTGGCAGGAGGAATAGCCCATGAGATAAATAATCCTTTGGGAGTGATACTTGGGTTTTCCCAGGTAATCATGAAACGTGTAAAAGAAGATGATCCTCTATACAAGCCAATAAAATCCATAGAACGGGAATCGATGAGGTGCAGGAAACTGGTAATGAACCTGCTGACCTTTTCAAGGACAGGGAGCCAGGAAAGGGATAAGACAGATATAAATACCATGTTAGAGGAGGTATTAGAGATTGTAGGATATCAGGCTAAATTGAGAGGAATAGAGATAATAAATAGTTTTGGCCAGGATATCCCTGATATCTTAGCAGATAAGAATCAATTACAGCAGGTGATAATGAATTTGTGTACAAATGCAATAGACTCAATGAAGAATGGAAGACCGGGAAAAATGGAGATAAGGACAGCTAAGGAGGAAGAAGATGGGTATTGCGGGGCAAAGATAGAGATAGAAGATAATGGTTCAGGTATTAGTGAAGAGGTAAGGGAGAGGATGTTTGAACCATTTTTTACAACCAAAGAGGTAGGGCAGGGGACAGGATTGGGGTTAAGTATATGCTATGAAATAATCCAAAGGCATAATGGGAGCATATATGTGGAAAGTGAAAAGGGAAAAGGATCAAAATTTACGATCAGATTGCCAATTGCGTAGCAGAGTTAAATTTTAGGTATTATATTTTAAAAGGAGTCAGCAAATGATTGAAAATTCCAGGATAAAGATCCTGGTAGTTGATGATGAAGAGGGGATCAGGGATCTGTTTCAATATATGCTTGATCCTGAAAGATTTGATGTCACTACGGCTAATAATGGAGTGGAAGGTATATTGGCAATCAAAAGAGAGAAATATGATCTGGTATTTCTGGATGTACATATGCCTAAAATGAGAGGTATTGAGGCTCTGGTAGAGATGAGAAAGATAAAATCGGATATAAAGGTAATTATAGCCAGTAGCTGTTCAGATCCAGGTTTTATGTTTGAGAGGCATGTAAAAGAGAAAGGAGCCATCGAGTGTATCTTTAAGCCGTGGGAGGTAGACTGTATAATGGAGATAATAGAAAGAGAAACAGGGATAAAATAGGGGGGGAATAGTGGAAGTGAAAAGGGCAAAGATATTGTGCATCGATGATGAAGAGGGTATGAGAGAGATGCTTTCATTTGTTTTGGAGAGCGAAGGATATGAAGTAAAGACTGCAGATACGGGTGAGAATGGACTGATGACTCTCGAAGAAGAAAGGTTCGATATGGTTATAACAGATATGAAGATGCCGGGTATAGACGGGGTTGAGGTAGTAAAGAGACTCAAGCAACTTGACCTGACTATTCAGGTCATTGTAATAACCGGATATGCAACATTAGAGACAGCTATAGGGGTATTAAGATATGGAGCAGCCGATTATCTTAAAAAGCCGGTTAATAATGAAGATTTAATCATTTCAATTGAAAATGTCCTCCAAAAGAAAGAACTGGAAGAAACAGTTTCTCTCTATGATGCAAGTCAGATTATACTGAGCAAGATAAAACTTGAAGATCTATCCATAGTCATTGTTGAATCCCTTATAAAGATACTCAAAGCAGATGATGTCTCTCTTATGCTTGTCAATGAAGAAAACAGGCTTTTTGTTGCCCATAGTTATGGTCTGAATGGAGATATTAAAAAAGATAAGCGACTGGCAATGGGTGAGCGAATTATTGAAAGGGGGCCTCAAGAAAAAGAACCTGTGATTCTCTCCGGAAAGGCAAATGAATATCCACTCTTTAAAGGAATAGAAGAAATAGATGATATCACCTCTGCCATAGTTTGTCCTCTTTATATAAAGAATAATATCATAGGCATGCTTAATGTAAATAGAACAACCATGAAAGAGCCTTTTAACCTAAATGATCTTCGCAAGATGAGTATAATCTGTTCTCAGATTAGTTTGGCAATAGAAAATGCAAAATTATACAGAGAGGTTGAGGAAAAGGTACAGAAACTGGAGGATGCACAGAAACAACTTGTACACTCTGAAAAGATGGCTGCGATCGGGCAATTGGCAGCAGGGGTTGCGCATGAGATCAACAACCCTATCGGTTTTATTAATAGCAATCTGGGGACCCTCGGTGAATATACAGATGATATCAAAAAACTTTTACTCAAATATGAAGAACTATCCAAATCCTCTGAACCGCAGCACTGCAGCACCGCAGCACCGCAGCACCTCGATAATATCGCATCATTGATTAAAGAGACAGAGGATATAAAAGAAGAGATCGATATCTGTTTCATATTAGATGATCTTGAAAAGGTTATTATGGAGTCAAAGGATGGCGCTGAACGGGTAAAAAAGATAGTCATGGACTTGAAGGACTTCTCTCATCCGGACGATTCTGAATTAAAGAGCGCTAATATAAATCATGGACTGGAGAGCACATTGAATATAGTCTGGAATGAACTTAAATACAAGGTAACGGTAATCAAGGAATTCGGGGATATCCCTGATATCAACTGTTATCCACATCAGCTTAATCAGGTCTTTATGAATATCCTTGTCAATGGGGCCCATGCCATAGAAGAGAAAGGGGAGATAAAAATCAGTACATATCAAGATGGTGATAATATTATTATCAAGATCAGTGACACAGGCAAGGGGATACCCGAAGAGGACATCCCTCATCTCTTTGATCCCTTTTTTACCACAAAGGAGGTAGGCAAGGGAACGGGTCTGGGGCTCAGTATTGCATATAGTATCATAGATAAACATAATGGTCATATCCATGTTGACAGTACAGTGGGAAAGGGAAGCACCTTTACCATAATGATCCCGGCTAATTTGTAAATTATGAAAAGTAACTTTTCGAGTAACTATTCAGGTCTCCCCCTTTGCTAAAGGGGGGGATGAATAGCTAAATAGTTACGAAAAATAACTTTTGGAACAAATATGGATAATCAAAAATTTAAGAATATCATAACAAGGATAAATAATCTGCCTTCCTTGCCATTGGTTGTGAACAAGATACTTGAGGTGGCAGATGATTCCAGAGCTGCTGCCAATGATCTGGCGAATGTTATCTCAAAGGATCAGTCCCTCGCAGCAGAGGTATTGAAACTGGTCAATTCTGCCTTTTACGGATTCTCCGGCAATATATCCACTATATCCCACGCAGTCGTTATCCTTGGTTTTCACACCATCAAGAACCTGGCTATAGGGATCTCTGCCTTTGGCGTTATGAAAGCTAAAGGAACGAATCTCTTTGACAGAGAGAGATTCTGGGAACACTCCCTCGGTTGTGGAGTTTGTGCCAGATTGATTGCCGAACGAATCGGTCATGATTCACCGGAAGAGGTTTTTGTGGCCGGTCTGCTGCACGATATAGGCAAACTGATACTCGATATTTATGCAAAAGAGGAGTTTGAGAAGGCATTAAATCTTGTAGAACGTGATAGCATACCCCTTTTAGAGGCAGAGAAGGCCGTTATAGGGATAACTCATCCCATAATGGGTGAGTGGCTGGTAAAGGAGTGGAGGCTGCCGGCATCGCTATATAGTGCTATAAGGTATCACCATTCTCCTCCCTTTGCTGCAACGACTCTCTCTGATAGTGATCTGAAAAATATCGTTATTGTCTATATAGCAAATATATTGTGCAAGATGAAGGGGATAGGCTCAGGTGGAGACAATTATATTACACCGATCAGTGATAAGGCATGGCAGGTGATAAACTCGGGAGAAGATATACAAGAGACGGTTCTCCTCAAACTAGAAAATGAGATGGAGAAGGCAAGGGTATTCTTTGGAATGGGATAATGAACAATCATACTATCTTATTTGTCGATGATGAAACAAATATACTAAACTCCTTGAAACGCCTTTTTCGTGGAGGTGGCTACCATATCCTGGCAGCTACTAACGGGGAAGAGGCATTGGAGAAACTAGATAATAATCAGATATCTTTGGTTATCTCTGATCAGAAGATGCCCGGGATGAGCGGGGTAGAATTACTTCATCAGGTGAGGAAAAGGTCACCGGATACAATACGGATAATACTTACCGGATATGCCGATATTAAAGCAGCGATGGAGGCGATTAATCAGGGGGAGGTATATCGGTTTGTCACCAAACCATGGGATCCTACGGAGATCAGAATCATTGTTAGCCAGGCACTACGGCAATACGATCTGATCGCGGAGAATAAGAAGCTATACCAGCTTACCGATAGACAGAACAGGGAGCTCAAGGGGCTTAACAATGAACTTGAGAGGAAGGTATTCTTAAGGACAAAGGAGATAAGCCTAAAAAACGAAGAACTCAACAGATTATACAGGAATCTGGAGAAGGGATTCTTTGACTCCATTCGGATTTTTGTTGATCTGATAGAATTATATAACCCCTTTTTTGGAGGTCATTCCAAGAGGACAGCCCTCTTCTCCAGACTGATAGCCGCAAAATATGAGCTAAAGGAAAAGGAATTAGAGTCAATAGAAACAGCCGGTATGCTCCACGATATCGGGATGATCGGTATACCGCAGAGGATTACAGATATGCCATTTGGAGAGCTTGAGGGAGAGGATAAGGCTATCTATGAACAGCATCCGGTTCTCGGGCAGATAACCTTAGGCCCTATTGAGAGATTCAAAGAGATCGGCTCCTTTATTCGATCACATCATGAGAGGTTTGACGGAAAAGGCTTTCCGGATGAGTTAAAGGGGGAAAGTATACCACTGGCTGCCCGTATAATAGCCGTTGCAGATATCTACGATAAGATAAAAGAAAGGGGCCTGTCCCCCCGGAGCAGCCCCTCTAATCAAGATGCCCTAAAATACCTGAAAGATGAGAGCGGGACCATCTTTGATCCACAGGTTGTGACTCATTTCCTTAGTGTTCTGCATAACCTGAAGGTAAATGCCTCAAGAAAAGAAATGGCTATATCCCTTGGTGAACTCAAAAAGGATATGGTGTTATCCAGAGATATCTATACGAGCAATGGTAGATTTCTGGCTGTCAAAGGGACGATCCTCAATGAAGCGTATATTCAGAAGATCCATAATTACCATAGGATAAACCCTATAAATGGGAAGATATATGTATATAAATGGTAACTGAGTGAGGAAGAAATATGCGAGATCATACAAAGCTCAGAGCGGAGTCTTGCGTAGTCCTAACAGACTACAGTCTAAACAACCTGAGTAGTTACTATAAATGGTAGGTCAAGACATGAAGATTAAATCTAAGATTTTAGTTGTAGATGATGAGCCGGGGTACCTGGACCTCCTTGAGGGATATCTTGTACCTGAAGGTTATGATGTTGAGACTGCAAGAGACGGCGAAGAGGCGCTTAAAAAGGTTAATGAAACAAAACCAGACATAATACTTATGGATGTGATGATGCCGAAGATAGATGGATTTGAGGTTACCAGAAGGCTGCGTGCTGACGAGAAGACAAGGCTCATACCTGTAGTTTTGCTTACCGGCCTTGGACAAACAAAGAAGAGGATAAAGGGGATAGAGGCAGGTTGTGATGATTTTATCTCAAAACCTTACAATATAGAATTGGTAATAACAAGGGTTAAGGCCCTTCTGAAGATCAAAGAGCTGAATCACCAATTGGATATGGCTTATAAGAGTACAGTTGATGTCATCTCTTATGCGAATAAGTCTTTAAGGATATTCAGTCCAGTTTGTTATGATATTACTGAATTTATAAGCGGTCTTGTGACCACGATTATTAAGCATAGACCTGATGATATTGATAAACCTGCCCAGATCATTGTATGTTTCAAAAAGGATGGAAAGGGGATTTACTATCATAGTAATGGAGAGGCGGTCAAAAGCGAATCGTTCATTATTCCGGGGAACTGCGACTGTAACCTGTGCAGCCGTGGAGAGGTATTATTTGTGTCAAATACCCCGAATGATTTAGGTGAAGTTGACCAATGCAAAGATATAAGCCCATTCCTTGAACGAATTGGAGGGATAGAAAATATTATATATAACAATACAGGTGCCACAACATTGGTTGCATTTAACTATGGAAGGCCTGTTACCAGGTTTGATGTTCAGGTATTAAAGGGGCTGTTAACACATAGCCTTTTCTTTGGATCCCTCTCAGAGCAGGTAAAGGAGATAGATAGCGCCTTTATTTATACCATAAATTCCCTTGCGCGTGCGGCTGAGGCCAATGATGAGGATACCGGAAATCATATAAATAGGGTAAATGAATACAGCAAGGCAATTGCAGAAAAATTAAAGATGCCTGATAAGTTTATGGAAACCATAAATTATTCTGCCCAGATGCACGATGTTGGTAAGATACATGTGCACCCGGATATCCTGAAGAAGCCGGGTAAGCTTACGCAAGAGGAATTTTATATTATGAAGAAACATACCTATTATGGGGTAAAGATACTCGGTGATTCCCCGCGTCTTCGTCTTGCATCATCTATTGCCCTCACCCATCACGAGAGATGGGATGGGAGTGGATATCCTAAAGGACTCAAAGGTGAGGATATCCCTATAGAAGGGAGGATCGTGAACATTGCAGACCAGTATGATGCCCTGAGAAATAAGCGTGTTTATAAGCCATCGTTTGACCATGATACGGCTTACAGGATCATAATTGAAGGTGACGGCCGTACAATGCCAACTCATTTTGACCCTCAAATATTAAAGGTATTTAAAGATATTGCAGAACAGTTCGAAGAGATTTATGAAAAGTTGAGGTAGATCACGAAAATGAATCATCATAAGATTTTACTTGTAGACGATGAAATAAATATCTTGAGTTCCTTAAAGAGGCTGCTTCGAAAAGAGGAATATGAGATAGTGACAGCCAGCAGCGGCAGGGAGGGATTAGAGATATTAACAAAGCACAAGGTATCACTGATTATCTCTGACCAGAGGATGCCCGAGATGAGTGGTGTGGAGTTTCTCCGTCAGGTCAAGGATCTCTATCCGGATACTATAAGAATTATACTTAGCGGCTACACTGATGTCAATACTATCATGGCATCCATCAATGAGGGAGAGGTCTATAAATTTATCACCAAGCCATGGAATGAGGAAGAGATCAGGATAGCAATAAGACGGTCTTTAGAACAACATGATCTTATTAGAGAAAATAAAGAGCTTTACCATAAGATAAAAGAGCAGAATGATGAATTGCAGATACTCAACAAGAGTCTGGAACAAAAGGTTGAAAAGAGGACAAGAGATCTCTTGATCAGAAACCAGACCCTTCTCCTGTCTCAGGAGATACTGAATAACCTGCCCATTGCTGTGGTTGGTATAGGTGAGAATGGTTGTATTGCTATGGTTAATGAAATGGTTATAGAGATATTCGGTTCTAAGATAAAATCTCCTGTTGGTTTGGGAATCGACGGGGTCTTTACAAAGGAGATTACTGATATGATAAATACTACCTTCAGTTCATGGGAGAGCCAGAGGATGGATAATTATCACTATAACGATCTCAGATTGAATGTGAAGTGCCATCCCCTGAATAGCCGCACTAATGCCAAAGGGGTTATATTGATAGCGTATAAAGAATAAGGGTAACTGCTTAGGTGGATAGTCTGTAGGTATTTAGTGAGGAAGAAATATGCGAGATCATACAAAGCTCAGAGCGGAGTCTTGCGTAGTCCTAACAGACTACAGTCTAAACAACCTGAGTAGTTAAGAATAAAGGAGGAAGAGAATGTTTCGAACAATCTCTTTAGCAATAACTGTATTACTAACAATCTCACTGATTGCCATAGGATCAACAAACCATGCAATAGCAGGTAGTTCTACAGAGATAAAGATGGCGGTTACTGCTGCCTTTGTTAGTGCAAACGGGATGCCGGTATATGAAAAAATCGCCAAATATGTAGCACAAAAGATGGGAATATCTACAAAACTTGTTTCCGGCTTTTCGTATGGCGAGGTAGATGACATGCTTGATAAAGGCCTGGTACAAGTTGGTTTTGTCTGTGGATTACCATATACCCAAAAATTTGAGCAAGGCAAGGCAGAGCTTCTTGTTGCTCCTGTTATGGCTGACCCCAGATATGGGGATAAGCCGATATATTTTTCTGATGTTATTGTGCATAAAGACAGCAGCATCAAAAGCTTTGCTGACCTGAAGGGCAAAATTTATGTCTACAATGAAAAGGCATCCAATTCCGGGTACAATCTGCCCAGATGGCGATTATTGCAGGTAAAAAAAGAGCTCGGGCTTCCTTTGGGTTCTAATTTTTTTGGCAGGATTATCTTTTCAGGTGCACATGAAGAATCCATAAGATTGGTTGCCAATAAAACTGTTGATGCCTCATCCGTGGATAGTCTCGTGTTGGATTACGACAGAAAATTTTTCCCAAAATATACAAGCCAGGTTAAGGTTATTGAATCCATAGGCCCTGCAGGTGTGCCGCCAGTGGTTATCTCTGAGATAGCATTAAAAAAGGACCCAACACTGAAAAAGAGATTACAGGATGTCTTTGTAGAAATGTCTGCTGATCCTGAAGGTAGAAGGATATTAAAAGAAGCCCTGATTAAGAGATTTGTGGTAGTGGATGATTCCAATTATGATGATATCAGAAAGATGGAGAAAGAGGCCTTAAGTGCCGGTCTTCCAGACCTAAATTAGTGGCTGAACTGATACATTATGTTTAAGAATGTTAATTTGAGAAAGAAAATAGCTTTTCTGTTAACATTGGTGACCTTTCTATCTATACTCATTATTGTATTTTTTGTCTCTAACCTGATCAAAAAAGAGATGATGAAATCATTTGAAAAACAGGTGAAGATCACAGAGGAATTTGTAAATCATATAGTTATAGATTATAAAGCGAAATCATTAAATTATGCACGACTTATAAACCAGGACCCTGAAATAGGCAAGGCAACAGAATATGCTGATTTAGGTAATCCGGATGACCTTAGACATAAAATGTGGGGTATCTATAAAAAACTTGACCTGACCCTTTTAGGGGTGACAAATACCAAGGGAAAAGTTCTTTTTCGTGCCCACAAACCAGAAAAATTTGGTGATACTATCCATAACAATGCCTTAAAAGATAGTTTTACAGGCAAGATAACAGTAGATATGTTTAGAGATGAAGCAGGGTATTCTATCAGGGCAATTGTCCCGCTTGGATTCACAGGATTTGCAGCCCCACAGGATGTAACCGGTGAAATAAAAAATATTAAAGGATCGGCCATCACCGGTTTTTTCCTGGATAATAGATTTGCAGAGATGATTAAAGAATTGAGTAAGGCAGAGTTTTCTGTTATCTCCATGGATGGGGAGATATTTGCCTCATCTCATGAAAAACTTGGAGATACCAGGATAGACAAGGAAATTTTAACCAGGGTTGAAGATTTAAAAGATAGCATATATAAAGAGATACAGATAGATGGGGAGAGATATTTTGCTTCATATAGACCGATTATGAATAATAGAAATGATATTATAGGTCTGTTTATGATAGGTGCCAGTGAAGCAGATATGATAGCTGCAAGAAGAGACATGTTTTTTAACCTTTTTCTTTTAGCTATATTTGTCTGTGCCATAGCAGGAATTATAGGTTTCTTCATATCTAAAAGGATTTCAGATCCTATTGGAAAGGTAGTTAGTATGATTAAAGAGATTGCCGGGGGCAAAGGCGATCTAACCAAAAGGATAGAGGTGCGGACCAGCGATGAGGTGGGTGAACTGGCCAATGAGTTCAACATGATGGCAGATAGGCTCGGGGAGATGCATGAAGGGCTTAATGAGAGGACAAGAGAGTTACAGGAATCTGAGAAATTGATCAAAGAAGAGCGGGACCAGCAGGAGGCATTAAGAAAACTGGTAACGATCTTTAATTCTACGATTAAACTTTCAGCGCTTCTACAGGATAGTATTGCTGAAATGGTTTCTGTTACCGGTTCTCAGGTGGGGGCTATATTCCTGTTTGATAAAAACAGAAAGATATTAAGGAAAAGGGCGGGTTTTGCCATGAGTGATGGGGACTCAATGGAGTTCAATTTAGGAGAGGGGTTGCCGGGACAGGTTGCCCTGAACCGGAAAAAGATTATAGCCTGTGAGATTTCCAGGTCTGAAGATTATTTTCGAATCAAAAGCGGGACAGGAGGGAATTTGCCCGGGAGCATCCTGTGTGTGCCCATACTCCTTCATGGAGAAGTAGTAGGGGTTATAGAGATAGGCTGCTTTGGAAGTTTCTCTGTTCATGACCTCGAGATTGTTGATATTACAGTAGGGCAATTGGCGATTGCTATCAGGAATGCCCAGGCACATGAGAGGGCTCTGAGGATGCGTAAAGAATTACAATTTAAGAGTGAAGAGATGGAGCGTCAAAATAAAAGGCTTCAGGAGGCTACCCGATTAAAATCAGAATTCCTTGCCAATATGTCCCATGAATTGCGTACCCCTTTAAATTCTATTATAGGTTTTACTGATCAACTCCTCCTGGGATTCTTTGGAGAGGTCAGCGAGAAACAGAGGGAACAGATGAATAAGGTACATTCCAGCGCAAAACATCTCCTTTCTCTTCTTAACGATGTCCTTGATCTCTCCAAGGTTGAGGCTGGCAGGATGGACTTTAAGAAGGAGGAGTTTCGTTTGCATGACTCTATAAAGGAGGTCCTGACCGAGATATCAGGTTTGCTGACCAAAAAAGAAGAGATTGAGGTGAAGGTCGATATTCAAAAAGATATCCCGATGGTCTATACCGACTATGATCGGATAAGACAGATACTCTTTAATCTGATCGGAAATGCCATTAAATTCACAAAAAAGGGGGAGATCGTTATCAGTGCCTCTTACGAAAATAACTCTGATTATGTCCATGTATCGGTGAGGGATACAGGTATTGGTATCAGCAAAGAGTATCTATCTTATATCTTTGATTCCTTCAGACAGGTGGATGGATCGACTACCCGCAGTGCCGGGGGGACAGGACTCGGGCTGACTATTTCCAAGAGACTTGTGGAGATGTCAGGTGGACAGATATGGGTGGAGAGTGAGATAGGGAAGGGTTCTGTTTTTACCTTTTCTCTCCCTATCCGACCGGATGTACATACGATAATTGAGGATGAGAAGATATGTCCGGATAAGAAGCTGGTGCTTGCTATTGAAGATAATGAACAGGATCTGGAGATAATAAAGAACAGCCTTGAGGTGGAGGGTTATCAGGTAATAGGTGTTCTAAAGGCCAGAGAGGGGATAGAAAAGGCAAAGGAGCTTAAACCATTTGCTATCACCCTCGATATATTGATGCCTGAGATTGATGGCTGGGAGGTTATGAAGATACTTAAATCTGATCCGGATACTGAGAATATCCCTGTAATTATGACCACTATTACGGATAACAGAAGTAAGGGGTTTTCATTAGGGGCAAGTGAGTATATAGTTAAGCCGATTGACCAAAAACAATTTATCTCTACTATAAAAAGGCTGAAGGATTGGAGATTTTCCACTAATGGTCAGCATGTATTAATAGTAGATGATGACCCGGATGCAGTAGAACTCCTGAGTGAATTTTTAGAAAGAGAGGATTACCATGTTTTAAAGGCATTTGGAGGAGAGGAGGCAATAGAGATTATAGAGAAAGAAAGGCCGTCTATGGTTATTACAGATTTGATGATGCCTGTAGTGGATGGCTTTGAGGTAATTCGCAGGGTCAGGTCAGACCCAGCTATGAGTGATATCCCGATAATAGTTGTTACGGCTAAAGAACTGACAATGGAGGAGAGGAAATTTATCAATGAACATGTAGAAGATATCGCGGCAAAAGGTGATATCCGGACCATGACAGATGAGATTAATAGTATCCTTAAAAGAGTTCATAGCAGTAAGGAGCAGGGAGCAGGGTGAAAGGTGAAAATAGTAGCGCTATTTTGAGGATTTTGCGATTGCGGGTGGCATGGACAAACTTGTTTGTCCGTGCTCCTTACGATTTAGACCTAAATTGAGCGATTCTGGTAAGTGAATCCTTGAATATCGATAGCTTCGAAAGCTATAGCCAATCACCCAATGAGTGAGGACAGGCGAGACGCCTGTCCTACCAGGAAGGGCTGATAATTCAGCCAATAGTAGGTCGGGCGTCTCGCCCGACATGAAAGAATCGCTCAATTTAGGTTAGATTAACATTTTGGTATATTTAACGGTAGCCGCAGGCTTTAGCCTGCGTATACGCAGATGTCAAAAGAACCAAAAAAGGAGGTGGGAATATGAAGATCCTTATCGTAGATGATAATCAATCTAACAGGGAACTCATAGTGAATATCATTAAGATATTACAGTTTGGTTTTATAGAGGCCCTCAACGGTGAGGAGGCAGTAGATCTTGCAAAAAGGGAGAGACCTGATCTTATCTTAATGGATATAGCAATGCCCGGTATAGATGGGTTTGAGGCCACCCGACAGATCAAGGCAGATCCTGCTACTTCTAACATCCCTATTATTGCACTTACGGCAAAGGCTATGAGAGGGGATCAGGAAAGGATACTGAAGGCAGGATGTGATGACTATATTGCCAAACCTATTGAGACCTTGAATGTAATGGAGAGGATCAGGAGTATCCTGGGGGTCGTTCAAGAGGCAGGGAAATGATTGAGTATGATGAGATTGAAAACAGGATGGTTCTTAAGCTAGTCTATTATGGCCCTTCTTTCTCCGGAAAGACCTCAAACCTTCTTAGTCTTCATGACATATTGGACAGGGAAGGAAGGGGTGACCTCATGGTCCTTGATACAAAGGACGACAGGACAATCTTCTTTGATCTCCTCCCCTTTTTCTTAACCGCACCGAGTGGTCTGAAGATAAAGTTAAAGGTTTACACAGTACCAGGACAGGTAAAGCATGATGCAACCAGGAAGGCCGTGCTTCAGAGGGCAGATGGTGTAGCCTTTATTGCAGACTCCCAGATTTCTGAAGAGACAAATAACTTTGAGAGTTTTAAAAATTTAGAGAACAGTCTCACCTTTGTTGGTCTCAGTATAGAGAAAATTCCCCTTGTTATTCAGTTTAATAAGGGGGATCTTCATAATATTATCTCTGAGGTTGATATAGGGCGGGTCTGGAAACCAACAGGCATACCTATCTTTCTGGCTTCTGCCCTTTATGGATGGGGTATTGTAGAAACATTCAGTAAACTGGTAGGGCTTACATATGATTATATTGATAAAAGATACAGGCTCAAACAAGACCATGGACTTGATATAGAGACCTTTGTGCAGAAATTAACGTGCAGGTCAGAAGAACGGGAGCAAGGAGGTAATGGGTGAGGAAAGATCAGGAATATAAATGTAATCATAGCATCGAGTATGTTGTAGGTTGCGAAAAGAGTCTAAGAGAGATAATCAGAGAGGATGAGATGATGCCGCTCCTTAAGGGCGCTGTCCGTGCAGGTGCAGCCGCGGTAAAGATCGTGGATTCAGAAGGCGGGATACTGTGGGAGTATGTTGATACGCTGAATAAGGGAGTGTTTTCTGAAAAACTGCCTCTGCACCTTGAAGGGGAGATTGCTGGCCATATTGTGATTAAAGGGGAGAAAGAGACTAATCTTAAAGGGCTTTCAGAATTATTACTTTATACAGTGAAAATAGTAATGAATAACAATCTAAAAAGGATGCTAACCGCAGAGATACACACAACAGTAGTTAATCAGTCTTATGAGGAACTCCTTGAGACAAACCGAAGATTAAAGATATCAGAGAAAAAATATCGTGAACTCGCAGGTAGCCTTGAGAAAAAGGTTCAGGAGAGGACAGAGGAGCTGAAGATGGCCAATGTAAAGCTAATCCAACAGGAGAAGATGGCCTCCATCGGACAGCTTGCAGCAGGTGTGGCACATGAGATCAACAACCCCATGGGGTTTATATCAAGCAATATAGGAACCTTTAGAAGTTATGCGGAGAGTCTTGTTGAGTTTATTAATGCACAGTCAGAGATTATAGAGTCCTTCAATCCAACAGATGCTATAGAGGGACTTAAAGAGAAGCGGGAGAGACTGAAACTTGACTACATTCTTGAGGACATTAAAGAGTTGATTAAGGAATCCCTTGAAGGCGCTGATAGGGTGAAGAAGATTGTTTCCGGTCTGAAAGGGTTTTCTCACATTGATGAAGGAGACAAGGCAATCATTGATATTAACGAGGAGATAGAAAGAACCCTGCATGTACTCACTCATGAGATACCGGAAGATGCAGAGATTATAAGAGACTTTCATTCCCTTCCAGGATTCACCTGTAACCCTGCAGTCCTTTGCCAGGTATTCCTTAATATTATTCTCAACTCCATCCAGGCAAGAAAAAAGGGGCTGAAATTTGTTATCAGAACAGGGTGTGAGGATGAGATCATCAGGATAACTTTTTCAGACAATGGTCCGGGAATCCCCAAAGAGATCAGAAATCGTATCTTTGAGCCCTTTTTTACAACAAAGGAGATAGGCAAAGGAACAGGTATGGGACTTACTGTGGTATATGAGGTTATCGATGCATATAGCGGAAGTATTGATGTAGAGAGTCAACCTGGAAAAGGTACTACTTTTAATATAGTACTGCCATTAGGAAAGAATGCCAAAATACGCTGATCTATTTAAGGTTAAGGCCGCAACTGAAAGTAAATCCCGGCTTATAATTGAGGATGAGGTAACAGAAGAAGTTTATACTGAAAAAGAAGAGCATTTTACCCTCCTCTTTGTTGATGATGAGGCAGGTGTGCTTAATGCACTCAGGCGTATATTCCGTGAAGAAAACTACGAAATCCTTACTGCCGCATCAGGTGAAGAAGCCATCAAGATCATGGAAAACAACACTATTATCCATTTAGTGATTTCTGACCACATGATGCCGGAAATGCTTGGTTCGGAATTGCTTAAAGAGATCAAGAATAGATGGCCTGAGACCATAAGAATAATGCTCACAGGTCATGCAGATATTAATGCAATAATGGGGGCAGTAAATGAAGGTGCGGTCTATAAATTTATAACCAAACCATGGAACGACGAAGACCTCCGTCTAACCGCAAGCCTTGCACTTCAGCAATATGTCTTAATTCAGGAAAACAAAAAACTTAAAGAATTTTCGAAAAAACAACAGCAAAAGATTAGAAGTTATTCAAAAATGTTTGATGAATACAGGGGTATTCTGGGCGCTATCCTTGTAAAGACAGGCACAATCACCAATGAGCAGCTCGACAGGGCATTAAAAGAAAAACAAAAGGATGAATTCCTTGGTGATACCTTTGTCCGTCTTGGTTTTATCTCAGAATCAAAGATAGTCAAGGCAATCCAGAAACACCAGCATCTCGACTATATGGATATTAAAGAGGTGCATATAAATCCCAGCGTTGCAAAATTTCTCCCACGGGAACTCTGTGAAAAAAACAGGTTGCTGCCAATCAAACTGGAAGGTAAAAATTTAACAATAGCCATGGCAGACCCCTCAGACATTATAAAGATAGACAACATCTCCATGCTGATAGGATTTAAGGTTATTCCCGTAGTTGCCACATCCTCTGACATTATGGCTCAGATTAAAAGAATATATGGAGAAGGAAGTGAGTTTGAAAAGGCATTGGATGATGTTCAAGAGGCACTGGAACTTGAACCTATAGAAGAAATAGACATAATTATAGAAGAAGATGAAGCAGATGCAAATATAGAGGAATTAATCAATACATCAGGCGTTCCTCCAATTGTAAGAATAGTTAATGCAATTATATTGGAAGCGCTCCGTTACCAGGCAAGCGATATACATATCGAGCCAAAGACCAAATATTCCATTGTTAGATATAGAATCGATGGAATGCTTCATACAAAGATCAAAATACCTTCCCATCTTCATCCTCCTACCATATCAAGAATAAAAATCCTTTCTGATCTGGATATTGCCGAACGCCGCAAGCCTCAGGATGGAAGAATCACTATAAAAACAGGCACCAGAATAGTGGATGTAAGGATATCTCTCATGCCAACAATAAATGGAGAAAAGGTTGTGATGAGGATACTGGATAAGGGTGCCGCTGTTAAAACAATTTCAGAGCTGGGGATGACTAAGAACGATCTTCAGAGATTAGAAATAATTATTAGAAAACCTCAGGGGATATTAATATCAACAGGTCCTACCGGAAGTGGTAAGACTACAACACTCTATTCTATTCTTTATGAGATGCTTAAATCAACTAAAAACTTTGAGACAATCGAAGACCCTGTTGAATACTTCCTCGAAGATGCCAATCAGGTTTCTGTGAAAGAGAAGATCGGACTCTCCTTTGCATCCATATTAAGGTCAACACTCCGTCAGGACCCTGATGTAATATTGTTAGGCGAAATCCGTGATTATGAGACAGCAGATGTGGCATTCAAGGCAGCGCTTACAGGCCATATGGTTTTAACAAGTCTTCACACAAACAATACAATCGCCTCCATCACACGCCTTATTGATATTGGTATCAAACCATATCTGATTGCATCAGCCCTTGAAGGTATAATAACACAGAGGCTTGTAAGAAAGGTATGTAAGTATTGTAAAACAACAGATGTTCCTGAAAAGGACATTCTGAAATTTCTAAAAATTCCGGAAAACACCTTTAAGGAGGTAGCCATAGGAAAAGGATGCAGCAGATGCTACAATACAGGTTATCTCGGAAGGACAGGTGTCTTTGAGGTATTTATCATGAATGAGGAGTTTCATCAAATCATTAGCAGTAATTATAAAGAGTCAGAAATTATGAATCTTGCCAAAGTTGGTGGTATGAAGACATTAATAGAGGATGGGATAGATAAGGTAAGATTGGGAATCACTACATTTGAGGAGTTATTAAGAGTAATAGGTCCCCCAACAAAGTATGAATGCCCATGTGAAAGTTGTGGGACCATGATTGATACAAAATTTCTATTCTGTCCTTATTGTGGTGCATTTAAACGCGATATGTGTTATAATTGTAAAGTGCCTCTTGAGGAGGAATGGAATATATGTCCTCTCTGTGGAACACCAAGATTTGCAAATGATGCAGAAAAAGCAAGGCATGAGAATGAAAGACCCCATATTCATAGTGTATGATGAACCCAATATATTTTTTATTTGACAAACCCCTCTCCATATAATATCCTTTTTAATAAAGTGAAACATCCATGTTGACAAGTCGACACAAAGGAAATTTTCAGAGGAAATTATGGCTGTTATTAGTATGCCCAAAATACTCCGTGAGAAACTCACCGATGAAGGTGCTGAGGCGATTGTCGAACTTCTTAATGATTTTGAGAGTCACTCCAAGGATAATACCCTTGAGATAGCTGAGGAACGGTTTGAGAAACGAGCATACCAGATTGAGAGCAAGATAGAGATAGCAGGGGAACGGTTCGAGCGTCGTCTCGTAACAGAGATTGCCAAGATTGAGACCAAGATTGCAGAGACAGAAGCTCGGCTCGAGACCAAGATTGCAGAGACAGAAAACAGAATAGACACTAAAATTGGCAATATAAAAACCGATCTTATTAAGTGGATGGTAGGTCTCTTAGTAGGACAAACTGCCATTCTCCTCACTATTTTAGCCCTTTTCCTAAATAAGTAATGAGTAACTATTATAGCTATTCATCCCCCCCCTTTTCCAAAGGGGGAGACCTGAATAGTTACAGTAATGACAGCTTTTCGGTAAAAATGACGGATTACAAAAGGTACTCCATGGAGTGACAGCACTTATGCTGTCCGCGGGAAAAATAATAATAGTTCACGGGAATCAGATGATCCCTGACCCATGATCCCTAATTTCATAGACAAGGGATTTTTTTAAGTTATATACTCTTTTCCAGGTGTTCTTTGCCATTATAGGTGAGGAGCAGATTCTTCTCTCCTTTTTTGGTCTGCAGGTGGACAGGCCGCTTCCATATCTTGTGGATATTTACCATTGTATCTTTGGCATATCCGGTCTTAAGATCAATCCCTTCATGTTTGTGGGTTAAATAAAGTTCACCCCTGTTCTCGTGATTTCCATCCTCTACATAGATATGAGGTTGACCAAAATTGGTTAGACTGAACAAAAACTTTCCCTTTATCTTTTTAAAGCCCCTATCCGATATCTCGTATCTCTTTGTCTTATCATTGTACTCATAGGTGAATAATCTTTGTTCCTCACAGAATTCCTTGGTAAGAAAGGTATCTATAAAGTTTATATCATTGTATATTTTTCTTATCTCAAATATTTTTTCTCTCCCCAATCCCAGATTTCTGTTCCAATTCTTCTTCTTAACAAAATCGTCACATTCTTCATACTCCTTGCCAAACTTCCCTTTATTCCATCTATCCTCTATGTCTCTGAATAGTTCTAAGCCGATCTTATAGGGATTTATTACCCCGGGTCTGCTTCCTAGTGTCCCTGAATGGTGATCCGCATAATCAATGATTTCGTGATTCTTGAGGCACTTCTGTGTCATGATCTTGGAGTGCCAATATGTTGCCCACCCCTCATTCATTATCTTGGTCTGTCCCTGAGGGGTAAAGTAGTAACTCTCTTCCCTTATAATCGAGAGTATATCCTTCTGCCAGCTCTCTAATGGAGAATATTCGATCAGAAAGAATAGAATATCCTTTTCAGGATCCTCCGGGAACTTTTTTCTCTTTTTCCTTTTTTCCTCCAGCCTCTCTTTCTGAGCCTCAATAAACTCCTTTGGATTGACAAAAGAATCCATATAATCCTTACTCTTCAGCCTTTTTACTGTCTCTTCCTGCTTCTCTTTTTCGTTTTCGGCAGAATCATATTGTGGCCTCTGATTCCTTCTTACTATAAATTGGGAATGAGGATCTATGAGATTTTCAAGAGAAAGACAGGCATCTATAAAACTGTCCACTTCTGTCTCTCCGTACTTTTCCATGTATCTTCTGATACGCATACCATGGTTTGCCATCTCATCCATCATCTTTCTATTGGTCTTAGAGAACCATGAATTATTTTTGAAAAAGTCACAATGGCCATATACGTGCGCCATTACCATCTTCTGGTCTACTATATTATTGGTTTCAAGGAGATAGGCATAGCATGGATCATTATTAATTACCTGTTCATATATCTTTTGCAGTCCATACGCGTAACCCTTCTGAAGTTTTTCATGTTCCATACCAAATCTCCAGTGAGGGTATCGTGTAGGGAATCCACCGTAGCTGGCAATCTCGTTTAGTTGCCTGAAATCAAGTACCTCGAAGATTGTCTTGAAGAAGTCAAGTCCAAATTCCCTCGCATATTCTTCGATTTCATACTTCAGATGCTTTAATTCAGTAGGAAATTTCCTGGCACCCATAAGATATTACTTCCCTTTCCCGAGAAACTCCTTAATGGAGTTATAGATTTCATCCTTATCATTGATATGAGATGTTATAAGGTCTTCCTCGTTGTGGAAATGTTCATCCAGATCCTGGAGAAATTTCCCTGATCCGTAGAAACCCGCCACCTGTCCATAGCAAAAGATATTGGAGTAAGGGATAAGCCACTTCTCTAACAGTTGCATACAGTGATCATTATCAGTTACATAATTATCACCATCTGAAAAATGGAATGGGTATATATTCCATTCCAGGGGAGAATAATCACTCTCAATTATCTTGACACATAATTCATAAGCAGATGAGATGAGTGTCCCGCCACTCTCTCTGGTATGATAGAAGGTATCTCTGTCCACCTCTCTTGCCGTGGCATCGTGGACAATATATCGCGACTCCAGCCCCTTGTAGTGGAAACGAAGCCATGTGTCTATCCAAAAGGATTCTATCCTTACTATCTCCTTCTGTTCATCACCCATGGAACCTGATACATCCATCATATATATAATGACTGCATTACTCTCGGGGCTCCGGGTGGTCTTCCATGAAAGATATCTCTTGTCCTCTCTGATAGGGATAATTCTGGGACGTTCAGAATTATAATTACCAGAGATTATCTGCCTCTTTAATGCCTGTTTATAAGTACGCTTAAAGTGTCGCAGAGATTCAGGACCTACACGTCTTATCCCGGTATATCGATCTTTTTCCTCTATTATATTTTTTTTTCCCCTTGGCTGGATGCGTGGAAGCTCTAACTCTTCTCCCATAATCTCGGCCAGTTCCTCTAAAGGTATCTCAACCTCTAATATATGTTCCCCGGGCTGGTCTCCTGCTGTTCCATCTCCCGGTCCTGCTTCATCAGAAGACCCTATAGGTGTCCCGCTATCTCCCCCTCCCTGTCCCACACCACCTACGTCTTCCGTACCATATTTAAAATACGGGAGTTCTATCTGGGGGATAGGTATGCTGACCAGCTTTGGTGATATACTTCTTAAGTTCCTTTTTTATCTTTCCCCTGATTATCTGCCTAAATTTTCTGCTATCTCTTTCTATCTTTTTTACCATATAATCAAATTTCCATCCCATAGTATACGTGCCTCAAGTGAGCTAAAGTTAAAAGATTATATTCCATTAACTTTAGGCACTTTAGCGCACTTTACACTTTAGGCATTTTTTTTTACTATGCCTTTATATCTCCTCTGGCAAAGATACTGGCAACAAAATTCAGGACATCTGTAGAGCAGATCTCACAGTAACCAAAGTTTTTTATCATTC
>QIDP01000071.1 GCA_003229375.1 Nitrospirota bacterium | reverse complement strand
AAAAAAGATAATGTTAATGATTACGACAACCAAATGGAAAGCTTTCGTGACTATGAAAAAGAAGCAAAAGAATTTTTAGATAAATTAAATGTTTCAAATCATAAAGATTTAACAGTAATTGATATTGGTTGCGGGACCGGTGCTTTTTCTATTCACGCATCAAATTATTTTAAACAAATCTATGCTGTCGATGTTTCTCAAGAAATGCTTAATACCGCTTCATCTAAAGCAAAGGTTAGTAATATAGATAACATTGAATTTTGCAATTCCGGGTTTTTACAATTTCAACCAACAGAAAAAGTGGACATAATTTATACAAAATGGGCATTCCACCATCTTCCTGATTATTGGAAACAAGCTGGGCTATTAAATATGAATAAAATGTTAAAGCCAGGTGGAGTTTTATTTCTATCAGATCTTGTTTTTAAGTTTGCCCCTGACTACGAAACAAACACAGATGCTTTTATTAATGAAATGTCAAAAGATTTCAGTAAAGAGTTTATGGATGAAGTTAAAGTACATATAAGAGACGAGTACAGTACCTTTGATTGGATCCTTCAAGGGCTAATCGAAAGAGCCGGATTCAACATTGAAAAATCTAACACTGAAGATAGTTTTGCAAGCGAATATTTTTGTAGGAAAATTAAATCTTTTGGAGATGAGCCTCAATAGTAAGATTATTGGAGGCAATTATAACAAATCGTTGCAGACGGAAAGCATTTTAAAAAGCTAGGTTAAGTGTGAATATTTTAAGTAATTTTTTAAAATACTTCCGCTGAACTCAACCGGGCGTTAGCAGTCAATATGAATAGAAAAGATAAATTTGTGGCAAATTCAGAAAAAATATTGCATTTTTTCTGATCTTTGGTTTAATATTTTAATGGGTCAAAAAATGAAATTAGGGTCAAAGGTTAATATTGAGATAAAATCCGGAGATATTTTGATCATTAAAACATCAGGTGGAGGCGAATATGGGGAAAAGAAGTAATTTTTTTTTTTCTTTATTTATATATGCATTGATCTTAATGATCCCCTCTGCTGCAATCCCGGCCACAATAGATTCATCATTCAGGTTTTCGACAATAGAGACAGACCATTTTGTTATCCATTTCCATCAGGGACTGAATGATATTGCAAAAAGGGCTGCGTTTATATCAGAAGATGTGCACAGGATATTGTCTCCTCAATTCAAATGGACACCGACTGAGAAGACCCAGATAGTCCTCCTTGACAATACAGACTTTGCAAATGGTCTCACAACAGTCCTCCCTTATAATGCGATCTATATCTTTACAGTCTCCCCTTTACCTGATATGACAATCAGCGAGTATGATGACTGGCTCGAGATACTCATAATGCACGAATATGCCCATGTCCTGACAATGGACCCTGTAAGGGGGTATTCGGCTGTAATGAGAAAGATCTTTGGAAAGACCCTGCCAGGATCTGATCCCCTGTCACTCTTTCTCGCTCTCTTTACTACACCGCCAAATCTCTTTATGCCCTACTGGTGGATCGAGGGTATAGCCACATGGACAGAGACAGAGTTTAGTTCCATGGGTAGAGGCAAGGGTAGTTACTATGAGATGGTTTTCCGTATGGCTGTATTGGAAGACCGCATTCCCCGCATAGACCAGATCAACGGGGATGTGCCTTATTGGCCTGGTGGCAGTATTCCATATATGTATGGGTTGTTGTTGGAAAAATACATTGCCCGGAAGTATGGGAAAGAAACGCTCGGCAAGATCAACATAACACAGGCAGGCAGACTGCCGTTTTTTATTAATGGGCCGCCAAAGAAATTTACCGGGAAAAATTATGTTTATCTCTACAGGGATATGGTGAGGGCACTCAGGGAAGAACAAACGGAAAAGATAAACAAGTTAAAATCCATACCTCTTACTCAATACAGGACTATCCCATTTAAAGGGGAGAGATTGACAAATCCCCGTTTTTCTCCTGACAGGAGATATCTTGCAGTAAACAGGAGAGATCCCCATCACCATGAGGATATTGTGATTGTAGATGCTGTTACCCTTAAGGAGGTTTCTACTGTCAGGAGGTTGCCCTCTGACCACGGTATGTCCTGGTCTCCTGATGGGAACAAGCTATATTTTACACAGGCTGATCTGCGAGGAAGCTTTAATCTCTACCAGGATATCTATTCTTATGATATTGAAAAGGATTCTGTAGAAAGGATTACCAGAAACCTAAGGGCAAAGGAGATCGATGTCTCTCCGGATGGCAGCAGTATAGCCTTTGTTAAGGTTGAAAACCTGCGCCAAAACCTTGCGATTTTATCTGTTGGGGATAAAGATACCCTCGAGGTTGTCTCAGGTACAGAAGGCCCGATGCTCTCAGGGCCAAGGTGGTCGCCAGATGGCCAATATATTGTTTATTCAAGGCGTGATAACAGAGGGAACACGTCGATTGAACTCTTTACAGTCAAAACAAAAAACACCACGACTATTGTTAAGGATAGACATAACAATATTTATCCCACATGGTCACCGGATGGGAGGTATGTTGTTTTTACATCAGACAGGACAGGGGTATATAATCTGTTTGCATACTTGATGGAAAACAAACAGGTCTTTCAGGTGACTCATGTCCTGGGTGGCGCCTTTCAGGCTGATATCCCGAGAAGTGGTGATAAAATAGTCTTTTCAGCGTATCACTCCCAGGGCTATTCAATAGCAGAGATTCCCTATGATCCCTCTCAGTGGGCTACCAGGTTCAGTCCGGAGATATGGCCTTTGTGGGGAGAGGAGAGAGAAAAAGACCCTCTGCCATCAATCGCAAAGCACGGTGATGTGACCGGAGAAGATACAGAAAAAAAATCAGTAACCATCACTGACAAGGGAGGATATTCGCCTGTTCAGACACTCCTCCCAAAATTTTGGCTGCCTACCCTGTTGTCTGATCATGATGGCGCGGTTTATGGTGCCTTCACAGCAGGACAGGACGTGCTCGGATACCATACATATCTCATTCAGGCAGGATATGGTGTGAGTAACCAGACTTATTATAATGTAAACTATATCTACGACAGGTGGTATCCATCCTTTTTCATTAAGGGATATTCACTTCCTGTACTCTATTCAGAATTTTTCAATGATAACTATAACTATTATGAGAGACAGAGCAGTCTGATAGCAGGTGTCAGGATACCTTTGAATTTTTTGGAATCAAAATACAGTTTCATAGGCGGGTATTACATAGAGAAGAGGCAACACCTGACAGCAATAAGAGGTAGGACCCTTGATGGCCTTGAGGTATATGAAGGGAGGAGGGACAATATATTTGTCGGTATTGAATATGATAGTACGCTTAAATACCCCTACTCCATCAGCCGTGAAGAGGGCAGGAATATAACCCTCCTTCATAAAAACTACTCCAGGGGTTTAGGGAGTGGCTTGAGCCAGAGGGAATACTCAGCAACGTATGAAGAATTCATGGGCATCGGGCGTCAGCATGTGGTATACCTGAATCTGAGGGGGGCGACATCTGACGGTGACCTCATAGCACAGCAGGCATTTCAGCTCGGCGGTGTGTCGATCTTAGGGAATGAGTATCCGCTCAGGGGATTTTCACATGGATTTGAGACAGGAAGATCGATTGTAACAGCTAGCCTTGAATATAGGTTCCCGATAAAGTACATACTCAGGGGCTGGAACACAAAACCCTTGTTCTGGGACAGGCTTCACCTCGCTGCGTTCACTGATGCAGGGAATGTGTGGGGATATAAAAAGGGATTTCATTGGGATGACTTTAGTGTTGGTATAGGAGCTGAGACAAGGCTGGATATGGTGCTCGGCTATAAACTCAAGATCACACCTGCTGTCGGAATTGCACGGGGTATCACAAGTGGTGGTGAAACCCGGATATATTTGACCATTTATTCAGACTTTTAGGGTTTGCGCAAACCCTTATGGCGAGTCCTTGGCAACTCATTTTAACTTACCAATTTAACCTGAGTTTTCTAAATACTCACAATTTCATCTTTAATGAACGTCTGAACATTTTCTTTCAAGCATAATGTAAAAGCAACAGATACCTCTCCTTTATAAATTTATTTGGGTAATCTGTGTCTCTTTTCTCTTATACCCAAAATCCAAGAATTAATGTTGCATTAGAAAAGCCCCTTTATAATAGTGTTAAACACCTTGCAAGAAAAGATGGAGTTTCACTGTCTCTAAAGGTACGTGATCTTGTAAAAGAGGCATTAGAGATAGAGGAAGACATGGCCCTGTCCACCTTTGCAGAAAATAGAGAACAGACCTTTAGCAAGGCAAAGGCCCTGAAACATGGGGAAGGCCTTTAGCCCCGGTCTCCAACTTGAGCATCTCTATTTTTAGTCTTATCCCTCCGGGGGCAGAGAATCCACCGGGCTTACCATCCTTCCTTATTATCCTGTGACACGGTATTATAATTGGAATAGGATTCCTTGCAAGGGCACATCCTACAGCCCTCTGGGCATTACAGAGATTCAATTTATCAACTATCCAGCCATAGGTTCTGACCTTGCCGTAAGGGATAGCCCTTGTTATCATGTATACCCTCCTCTGGAAGGGGGTAAAATCTGATAGGTCCAGGTGAGTACGGTCAAAACCTATCCTTTTTCCTTCAAAATATCCCTTAATATCCCTTTCTAACTCTTTAAAACAGATGGGACTCTTTTCAGCTCCTTTGTATTTAAGTCTTAAATAATCCCTTATCTCCTCTCTTTCATATCCGGGGAGTATTACCTCTATGAGTCTGTTGTCTTTCCCTGCAACTCCACATAATCCTAATGTTGTCTCGAAGATTGAATAGTAGAACATAAAATATCAAATACTTAATATCAAATATCAAAATTAAACAAATTAAAAAGTAAATTTTTTAACAGTTGATTAAAGATATGTTTGCATATCAATTTACTTTTAAAATGTATATTTTGATATTTGATATTTTAAAGACCCTTCATCTCTCTCTTCAACTCTTCCAGTGATTTGTAGTCTGTCAGATCGCATTGGATCGGGGTAATGGATACCATATTATTATTTACAGCTACCCTATCAGCACCTACATCCACATCTTCTGTTATTACCTTTCCTGTCTGCCAGTAGTATACATGATTCCTGGGATCAACCCTCTTATCGAAATCCTCAACAAATCTCGATTTTCCCTGTCTGGTTATGCCCACCCCCCTTATCTTATCCTCTGGTACAGCAGGTATATTGACATTAAGGGATGTTCCGCAGGGGAGGCCTTTCTCCATGACAACAAGCGCCAATTTTTTTGCAAAGGAGGCAGCATAGCTGAAATCCGGATCTTTAAAGGTATCAAGGGAGATGGCAAATGAGGTTATCCCTAATATGGTCCCCTCTGTTGCTGCTGAGATAGTACCGGAATAGATTACATCTGTGCCCATATTCGGCCCCAGGTTTATGCCCGAGATAATCAGGTTAGGGGGCATCTCCATTATCGCCTTTATAGCGATCTTTACACAATCTGCCGGTGTCCCGTTGACAGCATATCCAAAGGGGCCATCATTATTCTTTAGCTCCTTCACCCGCAAAGGATCGGATAGTGTGATAGCATGTCCTACCGCACTCTGCTCGGTTTCCGGTGCAACAACAATCACTTCGGCTATCTCTTTTATTGCCTCGTATAGGGCAGATAGCCCTTTTGCCCTTATGCCATCATCATTTGTCAGAAGTATTCTCATCATTTGTAGATTAAACCCTATAATATTGATTTATCGGTTTGGAGCCCTAAGAAGGTGGGTAACTACCTGATACCTTTATACTATGTAAATAACAATATGTCAAAGAAAAAAAATAGTCCGGCTTTTTTGACTTTATATCAGTTGATAGTGTATTATAAAGTGCATTTCTATAAAAATAGAAAAAGAAGATAACCGTTCATGGTTTACAGTTAATGAAAACAGAAAGTAAAAGGAAATTGAAAAAACTGTAAACTGATAACTGTGAACTGATACCTTTTTCCTTATGGGGGATATGTAATTGTTAAAACCGTGGTTGAAATATTATCAGACTGGTGTGCCCCATTCAATAGACTATCCTGATATCCTCTTATATCAGCTTCTGGATGATTCTGCAAAGAACTTCCCTGATAATGTAGCCCTGATTTTTTTTGGTTACAAGATAACATTTAAAGAACTATCTGGTCTGGTTGAGAGATTTGCATCTGCCCTATTATCCCTTGGAGTGGTGAAGGGGAGCAGGGTTGCGATCCTCTTGCCCAACTCTCCGCAATTTGTAATCACCTATTATGCTACGCTGAAGATAGGAGGAATTGTCGTTCCTACCAATCCACTTTATAAGGAGAGAGAGTTTGTACACCAATTTAATGATTCAGGTGCAAAGACTATTATTCTATTGGATATATTCTATAAAAAGATTAAGGATATACTCCACACTACCCCATTAAAAAATCTTATAATTACCAGTATAAAGGAGTATCTTCCCCTGACCCTCAGCATCCTTTATCCAATTAAACAATTTATGAAGTCAGAGCATCAAAAGATAGAGATGAAAGAGGGGGTCTATAGTTTTAAAGAGCTCATCGAAAAGGGGTCTCCCATCTTTAAGAAGGTTGATGTAAATGTAGATGATACCGCACTCCTTCAGTATACAGGAGGCACCACCGGTATATCCAAGGGTGTGATTCTGACCCACAGGAATATGGTGGCAAATGCACTTCAATGCAGATCCTGGTTTGTAGAGTGTAAGAGGGGGAAGGAGATGACCCTCTGCGTCATCCCTCTCTTTCATATATTCGGTATGACAGTCGGTATGAATTTTCCCATATCTATGGGATCCACTATAATCCTTCTTCCTCAATTTAACATCATGAATGTCCTGAAGGCAATCGAGAGATATAAGATAACCATATTTCCGGGTGTCCCGACCATATATGTAGTATTGAATAATAACAAGAAGACCAAAAAATATGATGTCTCATCAATCTCCTACTGCCTTAGTGGTGGTGCACCACTCCCTGGTGAGGTTCTCAAAAGGTTTGAAGAGATAACAGGGGGTAGTCTGGTAGAGGGATATGGTCTTAGCGAGGCATCACCTGTGACTCATTGCAGTCCGCTGGAGGGGTTAAAAAAGGAAGGTAGCATAGGTATCCCGTTCCCGGATACAGAGGCAAAGATTGTTGGAGGAGTGTTCAGAAAGAAAGAACTTCCTCCGGGTAAAATAGGAGAACTGGTCATCAGGGGCCCCCAGGTGATGAAAGGGTACTGGAATATGTCCAGGGATACAAAGGAGAGTCTTAGAAAGGGTTGGTTATATACCGGGGATATGGCTAAAATGGATGAGGATGGATATTTTTATATCGTAGATAGAAAAAAGGAGTTAATCATCTCAGGCGGGGAGAATATTTATCCAAGAGAGATAGAAGAGATATTGTACAGACATCCCAAGGTGCTTGATGCGGCTGTGGTGGGTATACCTGATGAATACCGTGGTGAGATTGTAAAGGTATATATAGTACCAAAGGAGGGTGTAGAGATCGATGAAGAGGAGATCATAAATTACTGCAAGGAGAACCTGGCCAAGTTCAAAGTGCCGAAGATCGTAGAGTTCAGAAACGAGATGCCAAAGAGTATTCTCGGAAAGATACTAAAGAGGGTCTTGTTAGAGGAAGAGAAGCAAAAACAAAAAAATAAAGGACTGTAAAGAATGTTAGTTGACAGAAAACCAGAAATCTTCTGATTCCTCCACCGTGTATATGAAGATTTAGTTAATGCAAGGCTTCAAAGGTGATTCACCTTAACATTGATAAACTAGAGGAGGTGAATAAGGATATGAATATGGATAGAATTTTCTCCGAGCTTGTGATAGTTTTTGCTCCAGCGCTTTTTTTTCGTACCATTTTTTTTATATAGGTACAGAAAGGAGATACGAAAGAGGATAAATGATGATTGGCCACTCTATGTTCTCATAGCATGGGTAGCGATGGCCGGTTATACAATATATACGGCTGAGGAAAAAACTAACTATGAAGACTTTTGTGAAAATAAGGCAGAAGAAAGATGGGAATTGATAAAATGTCCTCTGTTGGACGAAGATGTAGAATTTCACTTTAAAAGAGGGCTGGGAGATTCTGGTGCTATATACGACAATGACAGCGGAATAGTTAAATGTAGCACTTTAGGCGTGGAGCCTTCAGAGAGAGGGGACAGACTTAACCGTGTCGAAAAATCGTTTTGCTATCGAATTGATTTTGATGAAGATGAAGACAAAGGATGTTTCATTAAACGGAGCACTGAGTAGTAGTAGTAGTAGTAGTAGTAAGTGAAGTGATAGGAAATTCCTTTTTTGACCTGAAAATTATTTTTTTGATTTTTATCTTTTCTATTCATAATACACATTTTTAAAATCCAATATAAAGGCAGAAAAGGTGATAGGTTTGACATTTGCGGGTTTTTAGAAA
>QIDP01000149.1 GCA_003229375.1 Nitrospirota bacterium | reverse complement strand
ACTTTTTAATAAGTAATTCGCCAGTCCATATGTATGTAGGGTTTCAAAGGATACCCCCTTTGAGATAATCATTTCGTGCAAGATTCAGGTAATACATAAATATTGTGTCATACTATCCCAAATTGCAACAAAAATGTCAATTAAATTTTGGCTAAAAAAATGGAGTTTTTTCGTAAAAAAAATTGAGCGACTCAAAAATAAATTAAAAATGCAAAATTACAATTCGTAATGGGTGATCCGTAATGGGTATTTATTATACTCATCACGCTTTACCTGCCATGTGATTGACGGGCTTTAAGATTAACACGCTTAAAGGTGGTAAAATCAGTTTAACAGAAAACGGTTTTCCATAGTGCGGGACAGATTCTGGTTTTAATAATCCGGGATTTCCGATATCATTCCCTCCGTATATTGCTGAATTGCTATTCAATATCTCTTTATAAAGGTATGGCCTGGGAACAGCGAGTCTGTAATCATAACGACATACCGGGGTAAAGTTGCATATAAATATTAACAGATTTTTTTGGTCTTTTCCCTTCCTTAAAAAAGCAAGAACACTATTATCTGAATCGTGACAATCGATCCATTCAAAACCAGAAGGGTGAGAATCTATTTCATACAAAGAGGGCTCTGCTTTATAGAGTTGGTTCAGATGTTTTAGAAAGGTCTGTAATTTTTTGTGTGGTTCATACTGCAAGAGGTGCCAGTCCAGACTCTTTTTATTATCCCATTCAAACCATTGACCAATCTCTCCCCCCATAAAGAGAAGATTTTTACCCGGATGACCATACATAAAACCATATAAAAGCCTCAGATTGGCAAATTTCTCCCATTCATTCCCGGGCATTTTGGCCAGTAAAGATCCCTTTTGGTGGACAACCTCATCATGTGATAACGGGAGAACAAAATTTTCATTGAATGCATACAAGAGGGAAAAGGTAATATTATTATGATGATACTTTCGATATATGTGGTCCTTTGACATATATTCCAATACATCATTCATCCAGCCCATATTCCATTTTAAGGCAAATCCCAGTCCGCCTATATAAGTAGGCTTTGACACCAATGGCCACGCTGTTGATTCCTCTGCAATAGTTAAAATCCCTGGAAAGTATTTATAGGCCAGTATATTAAATTTTTTTAAAAGTTGTATTGCCCCAAGGTTTTCTCTTCCTCCATATTTGTTGGCAACCCATTCCCCCTCTTTTCTGGAATAATCCAAATACAACATAGAGGCAACAGCATCCACCCTCAGACCATCTATATGATATTTTTCTATCCAGAACAAGCCATTTGCAATCAAGAAATTGCTGACTTCCTTTCTCTCGTAATTAAAGACAAGTGTACCCCACTCCTTGTGTTCCCCCTTCCTGGTGTCTCCATATTCATAAAGGTTTGTTCCATCAAACCATGATAATCCGTGGGCATCTTTTGGAAAGTGTGCAGGAACCCAGTCAAGGATAACCCCTATGTTATTCTGATGACAGCAGTCAATGAAATACATGAAATCATCAGGTGTTCCATAGCGGCTTGTTGCTGAATAATATCCGGTTACCTGGTATCCCCATGAATCGTCAAAGGGATGCTCGGAAACAGGAAGTAATTCAATGTGTGTGAATCCCATCTCTTTTACATATTTAACAAGTTCTATTGCTGCTTCCCTATATGTTAATGCCCTGTTTTTTTCTTCGGGGACCCTTTTCCATGAATTCAGATGTACCTCATAAATAGCTATAGGAGATTCTATTTGATTTTTGTTGTCCCTTTCTTGCATCCAGAGATCATCGCCCCATTTATATTTATCAATATTGTAAACCACAGAGGCGGTCTTTGGACGTATTTCAGTATAGTAGGCATAAGGATCTGATTTTATATAAATATCATTATTCTTTGCCTTAATTTCATATTTATAGATATCTCCTTCTTTTAAATCAGGAATAAATATCTCCCACACCCCTGACTCCCCTAATACGCTCATAGGGTGTCTTCTGCCATCCCAACTGTTAAAATCTCCGATAACACTAATTCTTATTGCATTGGGTGCCCATACAGCAAAATGTATACCCTCTATCCCATCCACAGTCATGATATGGGCGCCAAGCTTGTCGTAAATATTGTAGTGATTACCTTCAGCAAATAAATGAAGATCATAATCAGTTAATATCTGTTTAAAACTAAAAGGATCATACACAACCTGAACATTCTTCTCATTAAAGGTAATTTTAAGTTTATACGGGAAAACCTTTTTTCGTCTCCGGAATACTGCCTCGAAAAGGCCATTATAGTCAATTCCTTGCATAGGATATTCTTTAGAAGAAGGGCGAACACAAGGTTTGCCCCTATGTGAGGTTTTTTTAATTTCGATGATCTCTACCTTTTTTGCCCCGGGTTGAAAGGTTCTGATTACAACAACTGTCTTTTCTTGTATCTTTACCTTGTGAGATCCTAACACCTCAAAAGGATTGTGATGCTCTGAATTGATTATCTTATTAATCTCTGTTTTTGATATAGTTGGTTCCATTTTCACCTGAAAATACCCTTTCCCCTCTCGCACGGACAAACAAGTTTGTCCATGCCACCCACATAGTGGAGCGTTTTCTAAATAATACCATACTCAACAATCTATTGTTAGACAGGCGAGACGCCTGTCCTACTGATGTTGAAGCCTAAATACCTTGGTAGGACAGGCGTCTCGCCTGTCTAATAGAGACTCATTTCGTGTATTCCCCAAACCGCAGCACTTCTTTTCATCTTTAAGCCTTATATATCCGTTATCTCAAGTTTAATATCAATCTCTTTCATTTTTTTCCCTTTGAGCCCTATCTTCCAGTGGGAAAAGATGACTGAGCCCTGATACGTCTTCTCAAATCCGCTCTCTGATTGTGAGACCGTTTCTATAGGAAAATACCATATTGCTGTAGGTTCTCCAAAGGATAAAGATATCTGGAATTTGTTGTATTCGTCCTTCATCCCAAAGCCTTTTATCCCACCTATTTCACCACTATTATTCAATCTATTTTCCTTTAACTCTATCCCGGGAATATAATAGTATCTCAGGGAATCATTTCCGGCAAGTAAGGTAAAGTTAAATTCAACACCAAACCATAATTGCAGTTCTTTTGAGCATCTGTTCTCTATCCGGTAAGCAGAATTTATAACAGCACCCTTCTGTGAGAAGGAAAGGCTCTTGGTAACCCCTATTTCCCTATAAGTTCCATTATCACGTATCTGTCCAAGACGTTTCAGTATTAGTCTTATCTCTTTGCCATTTATTTTGGCGGCATCCTCTTCAACTATCTCATAAGGATTTTTTATAAAATCCCCTGCCTCAGGGTAACAGCATCTCATGAAATCTTGTAATGTAGTACCATCCCCGAGGAAATGATCCAAAAATGATCGGCGCAGATACCGGTCATAAGACAACATATTCTCCAGACCGTTCTCTTTTGTCTTAATGATATCATGGATAGATTTGGGTTGGGTTTTATTGTTGTGAGAATCTTCATTCGATAGCTTTATCTTATGATGATATGCCTCCTCCCTCCGCGTCAAGGTATTAGATAGGTTAAAGCATTTAGGTCTATAGTCAAGTTCAAAAATCGACCCCCCATAATCCGGATCAATATAGGCGTTTATCTCACGTCCGCTAATTAGTATCTCATCCCGGTTGTCAGCGTCAATATCTATCTTTTCCATGGTAATCCAATCTTTATCTTTGTATGACCTTTTATCAGCAATATTTTCTGCCTTGATCAGGTGTTCATATACTGCATGACGGAGGTAGTTCAGGTATATCCCTCCAAACAGACCGTGCCAGTATGCACAGTTGCACTGTCCCCTGTATAACTCTACAAGAGCAGGATCAGGTCTGTAAGATCCGATTTGATCCTCTTTATTGGTTATTCTTGGACTTATAACAGGTAGATTCCTTATCTTTTTACTTACATGAAGCATCTTCTTATGCATCTGATTGCTTTCAGGATATTTTGATAGAAAGTTGTCCCAAAGTCCCCCTCTTATAAAGGGTTTCAAGCTCTCTCTCATACCCTTACTCTCAAGATCCTTAAGCACCTCCTCATATCTTGTCCCGGCCTGTGCAGGCAATGACCATTCCATCATCTCTTCGTATGATGCCATGGGGAGATAAATCTTTCCTGATGAAGGATATTTTTCTATATATTCACTGAAGGTCAACATCTCGATCCAATCTGAATTTTCCTTTATAGTCCTGAAAAAGCCCTCCAGCCACCCCTCATCATAGACCCATTTATGCGTACCGGGCCATATCCCGAATTTCTCTCCATCATCTGCATAGGTAATACCATCAAAGTCATAATCTGCCGCACTTTTTTTGATATATTCTATTGTCTCCTGAGGGGGTTTAAAAGGTATAGAATATCTAAGGAACTTATCTATCGGGAAGACAGATATAGGGTGTCCTTCATTTTCTGTTATGTAATATCCAAACATATCTTTATGATCCAACCCGGCATAGAAGAAGTGGGTATCATCGAGTACAGTATATCTCATACCTGAGAGGCGAATAATCTTTGGTAGATTCGGAGTCCACACCCTCTCTGCCAGCCAGATCCCTTTTGGATCATAATTGAATTTTTCCTTTATAAAACCCGTCATCATCTTTATCTGACCAATGGAATCCTCTTCAGGGAGTATAGATAGTAAGGGTTCATAGAAACCACCACTTAATATCTCCACCTGCCCTCTCTCAACCATTTTCCTTATTTTATCGAAATACCCTGCATTCTCCTTCTCGATCCATTCCATGAGTGGTCCTGAGTAGTGAAGGGATATACGTATCTCCGGATACCTTTCGAGGATATTTATAAAGGGGAGGTAACCATTATTAAATGTCTCTTTGAATACATGATCGAAGTTTCCTACTGGCTGATGGTTGTGAATTCCAAACATAAATACGATCTTTTTCATAAAAACTTAACTCCATTTTCAGACTAAAGTGAACTAATAACTTTAGGCACCTTAGGCACCTTAGGCACTTTAGCTCACTTTAGGCACTTCTTATACACTCCACATAGTATTCTCAAAGTCCTCATCAGGTACAGTAAAGGATATGTAACGGTGTCTGGGGTATCTATCAATCTCCCGTCCCCCTTTTCTGAGTTCAATTCCAAAGCTTATCTCTTCACCACTCTCCAGCCCCAGTTCCTTAAAAGGGACAGAGAATTCTATTATACTATTTATTTCTATAGTATCGAACTCCTTGATTTTTCTGTACTCTGTACTGTCATCCCTCTTATAAAGTATGAAGGTCCTCTTCTCTTCTTCCCTGAATCTGTAGGGGAAGATTATCTTATACTCCCTTTTATTCAAGATATGGAATGCCACCTCTACTCCTTCAATCTCTATCTCCTCTTCTCCCTCTGACCGGTCAAGTCTAATGAAGATATTCTCCAGATTAAATCCATAGTATATTCTGGATATATACCATTCTCCCCTATACATAGATGTGCCCACTGTCTTTACTATGTAACAGCCAGCCCCGAGCCACTCAAAATAGCTGGTATTTATCCCATCTATCCGGGGTGAGATAAAATTCATTGGTTCACTATATGACCGGTCTTCTTCAATTGTGGTGATCGGAATATTGAGATGGGCAGGGAGATCAACATTCATGATATTATAGACCTCTTTTAAGTGGGCCCTGAAGAGGTGATCGAAATCGTCATCATTTTCACTGGAAAAATCATTCCCATACCACCAGAACCAATCACTCCCCTCGGCAACATATATCTCCTCCCATGCCGACTTTATTTTATCATCCGGTATTCCTTTATTGTTTTTTATATATTCTGACAAAAAATCTCTGGTCCGCTTGAGATAATCCCATCCCTTATTATCCTCATCAGAGCCTATCCATATCTTGAAGTTGTGATTTATCCATGAGCCGGGATATAGATTCTCTATGACCCTTTCAGGGGGAAAACCTTCTATGTGCTCACTGATCCTGACCGTCTTATAGCCGCTATCTTCTGATAGCTTCTGATAGAGGAGAGTGAGGAATGATTCTCCTCCATCCGGATAATTCTCCCATGGATTTTCCCCGTCAAGGATGATAGATACTAAAGGGGGCTTCTTTGTATCAGATATATCCCTCTGTATCTCATTTAAACGGTTCATAAAATCATTCATGGAATCCTCCGGACTATTCATGCAGTATGTAAAACCTATCAGATCAGATATCTGTCTGTCCCGGAAGACAATATTTATTTCACTCTCTCCCTTCCTGACAGTATAGGGTTGGTAAAGAAGATTTATCCTTGAATTATTATGGAGAGAATTAATAAGTATCCCCTCATCAGTAGCGATCCACTTTATTCCATGATTTTTCAGAATCGGGATCAATTCAGGGGAGACCGAACCCTCTGATGGCCACAGTCCGGCAGGTTTTTTACCGAATAACTCTTTATGGAGTTCGATAGCTCTATTTATCTGGGCCTCAGCATCCTCACTATGATGAAACCTCTCGGGTAGTATTGCCCCGGGCATACACTGCTTCGCACAATCTGTATCGTAAAGGAGAGGCAATATAGGATGATAAAAAGGACTGGTAGTAAGTTCTATCTGTCCCCTCTCCTCGAGCTGTTTATATAGTGGTATTATCTCCTCTATTATCTCTGCCTGCATAGCTATCACATATCTCTTCTCCTCTTCTGTAAATAACCTTCCCTTCTCTTTTAGTTCCTTCAGCCCCTCTTTTTTCTTTATTGCCCTGTAGCCGAACCATGTGAGATTAAACCAGACCTGAAGATCGAGATATTCCTGGGCGGAGAATCCTTTGATGAGATAATCCAGTTCATCATCTTTAGGGGATTTCATCCCCCTTTTCCTGAGGAGATCCCAGTATCTCTTATATGGCTGGATCATGGTTCCCCAGTTTGCCATAAAGAACCCGGTCAATATAAATCCCTTTTCCCGGGGAGATAATTCTGATGCCGGTTTGAGGGTATGGTCGAGAAAGATATCAGATGCCCTCCCTTCTGCATATTCTCTTAACTGGGCAAGGAGTGATGGGACAAGGTTGAAGGTCTGATGGATATTCGGGAAATCCTCAAGGAGAGATACCATATCAAAGTACCCTTTAATGCCGTTCATACGGACCCATGGCAGGACATATCTTTTTGTTACCGGATCCTTATATGATGGTTGATGCATGTGCCAGTAAAAGGCAATATTGAGAGGATTCATTTCAGCACCGTATTTTTAGGGATAACCACTATGCCGGATTTAGTTACATGAAATCTCTTCCTATCCTTCTTTAGGTTGTATCCTATCTCCATTTCAGGTGGTATATTCACAAATTTATCTATAATAGCCCTTTTTATCCTGGCATGTCTCCCTATATTCACCCCTTCAAAGAGGATCGATTCAGTGACATAAGAATAACTATTTATCCTTACCATAGGAGAGAGGACCGACCTGTTTATCTGCCCCCCGCTTATAATACATCCCTCTGAGACAAGGGAGTCAGTGGCTATTCCTATACGATCTTTGTGTCTGTCTGCAAAGACAAACTTGGCTGGAGGAAGAGTGGGGTAATATGTCCTTAATGGCCACTCACTGTTATACAGATCAAAGAGGGGGGAGACAGAAATAAGATCCATATTTGCCTGCCAGTAGGCATCGATATCCCCCACATCGCGCCAGTATTTCTTTTCATACTTTACACTCCCGGTGATAGTGTTTTTTGTAAAATTATAGACATAGAGCTTATATTTTTTGAAGATCCCTGTAAGGATATCCTTTCCAAAATCATGGTCTGTCTCCTCCTTTGCATCCCTCTTCAATTCCTCAATTATTATATCCTTATTAAATATATAGTTTCCCATGGAGACCAATGCCTTATTGGGATTCTTCGGAAGTGGTGTAGGTTTTTCAGGTTTCTCCTCAAAACCTATCACCCTGCAATTCTTATCTATCTCGATAACACCAAAGGATTTTGCCTCATTTATAGGCTTGGGTATAGCAGCGATTGTAAGATCCGCCTTTTTCCTGATATGAAAACTGAGCATCTGACGCACATCCATCTTGTATATATGATCCCCTCCAAATACAAATACATAATCAGGGTTTTCATCAATTATAATATTGAGATTCTGATATATGGCATCGGCTGTCCCCTTATACCAATCTCTCCCTCTCTTCATCTGTGCAGGGACTGTATCGATGTACTGCCCAAGCTTGTGTGACAAATGCCATGCATTGGATATATGATTATTCAACGACTCGGATTTAAACTGTGTCAGTATCTTTATCTTGAAAAATCCGGAGTTGATAAAATTGTTCAGGACAAAATCGATAATCCGGTAGCGACCCCCAAAAGGTACAGAAGGTTTTGCCCTTTCCCTGGTAAGGGGATATAACCTCTTTCCTTCCCCCCCTGCCAGTATCATGACCAATGACTTTGCCATAAAAATTTAACTCCCCTTCGTCTGTCATTTTCTATATAACAATTATAATTTTTTATACATAAAAAGTAAAGATTATTTTTCCCTTTCCATGTAAGCTGTCT
>QIDP01000165.1 GCA_003229375.1 Nitrospirota bacterium | reverse complement strand
TGCAATGGCGGGAAGCACGATGGAGGGGCTTACAAAGGCGCTGTTTACATTATCCGGATAATTTCCATCCAGTACCGTAGCGGCGAGATTAATACCCGAATGGGCTTCATTCGGCCCGGAGGTTGTTACTCCTAGCTCCCAGACGCCATTTGATGCAGCCCAAAGGCCGATGCCATCCTCAAAATCGTCGAAGAAAACATATTTTTCCGCAGGTATCTTTTTAATGGCGTCGCTTGCAACGCTCGACACATTACCCTCTTCATCCTTGAACCAGGTATATACGAAAGCCCTTTCTCCCTGCGCGTAAGAAAGTGTAGACGATATCAGCGCTGTAGTCGGTGGTTGGTGTAATATCGATCCAGCCAGCGTCTCCGGGATCCGGCGCGGCGGGTATTACACCGGTGCCGTTATCGGTAATGTAATAGGCGGCAACGCCCACGTCATCCGTGGCCGACAGGCTAAGCGTTACGCTGTTCGACGTGGTAGCCACCGCGCCAATGTCGATGAACTCGCAACCGCTTATTTTATTCACCGATGTTGTATTAACCGGCGGCGTGATTGTTGTAAAACTCCATACTTCATCGTCCTCAAGCGAATTGTGCGCGAGGTCGGTTGCGCCGGTGGTTATTGTGGCGGTGTATTCGTGTGCAATAGTGAAATCGTCATCCGGGTCAAAGATGGCGGTGTTTGAGTTGCTGTCGTATGAAACAGTACCATTAACGCTGGTGGACGCAGTAACGTCATATAACGTAAACGTATCCGTAGTTATGGTTGATGCATCCATGGGTTCGCTGAATGTAGCAGCAATGTGTGCATCCAGCGCAATGTCATCGTCTCCGTTCATGGGGAACGTAAGCTCAATAGTAGGTGCTGTAACGTCTGGCACGCAGTCAATCGCCACATCGGTAACGTCAACATCGGAAATTTCGCCGCTGCCGTTAGTGACTTCACACGTCCGGGCAACGGGATGATTTGAAACCGTAACGTTATAGCTCGATCCGTCGGCAAGCTCCGTGGGGAAGGTAAACGCCTCATTCGCCGTTATCGTAAGGTCGTCTTCGCCGTTATTCTGTAATGTAACCGACTTGCCGACATCAAGGCCGCTGACGCTGCCGCCGACACTGTAAGTGAATTCGGAGCAAAAAACCATTACGCCGGTAACGTCAGCACAGGGAATTTCGCCTTTGCGGTTTACGACAGTGCACCACTGATTGGCAGGATGTTCCGCAACCGTTAAGAGATATTCATCGCCGTTGTTTAACCCCGTTGAGAAATTAAACTCTCCATCCGCCGTAATATCAAGTTGTTCGACTTCGTTGAGATCTAATGACAGCATACCGTTAAGGCCGCTTACCGTACCGCCGACGTAGTAAGGTCCGTCACAGCGGCCACCTATGACGCCCCCTCCATCGCAGACGTAAGCAATATCATCAATTTCTTCTGGATCGAGCGTTCCGTTACGGTTATCGTCCAAGCCGATATCTATCTTTATGCCACCGTTTTCACAGTTTAGCCCCGGAGGTTCTTCGGTTATGGCTATAAGAGATGTCAATCCATCTCCGGTGCCAGAGCCGTTGCAGACGTACCGGGTATCAGTAACCTCTTCCGGATCAAGTACGCCATTGCGATTATCGTCCTGGCCGTATTCGATCATTACGCCGCCGTGGTAACAGTTGTCGCCGGAAGGTTCATCGGTTATGGCTATAAGAGATGTCAATCCGTCCTCGCCATCCTGGCCATCTTCGCCGTTGCAGACGTACCAGAAATTATCAACTTCCGCTGGATCAAGCACTCCGTTGCGGTTATCGTCGAGTCCTGTTTCGACCTTTTTACCGCCGTTTGCGCAGTTTGTGCCGGCAGGCTCATCGGTTATGGAAACCAGCGTGGTCAGGCCAGAATCGCCATTACAAACGTAATTGGTATAATCAACTTCCTCGGGATCGAGCGTTCCATCATTGTTATCGTCGAGCCCTGCTTCGATCTTTACGCCGCCATTGGCGCAGTTGTCTCCCGATGACTCATCGCTTAGGGAAACGAGAGAGGTCAGTCCATCCTCACCGTCCTGGCCGTTGCAGATATACTGGATATCATCATTTTCTTCCGGATCAAGCACTCCATTGCGGTTATCGTCAAGGCCTGATTCGATCTTTTTACCGCCGTTTGCGCAGTTGCTGCCAGCGAGCTCATCGCTTATGGATATTAGGGAGGTAAATCCATCCTCACTATCTTCGCCGTTACAGACATACCTGATATCTTCAACTTCTTCGGGGTCAAGTACTCCGTTGTTGTTCCGGTCGTGTCCGACCTCGATCTTTTCGCCGCCGTTTGCACAGTTGTCACCCGCTGGCTCATGGCTTATGGATATTAGAGAGTTCAGTCCGTCCGTACCGTCCTCGCCATCGCAGACGTAAGCGGTATCATCAATTTCTTCGGGGTCGAGGGTCCCGTTACTGTTATCGTCCAAGCCGACTTCAATCTTTATGCCTCCGTCTGCGCAGTTTGATCCGGCAGGCTCATTGCTTACGGAAATCAGCGTGGTCAGTCCGTCTTCACCGTCTGATCCGTCTTCGCCATCCTTTCCATCCTCGCCGTTGCAGACGATTTGGGTTTTATCCACCTCATCGGGATCAAGGATGCCATTGCCATTATCATCTATACCCGTATCGATTGATATGCCTCCATTGGGGCACTCATCACCCGCCTCGATTGGTGAGGCCTTCACCGCTACGGACGAATTGTTGTCAGACGCACCTCCACCTCCATCCCCATCTCCGCCTCCGCCGTCACTACCGCCGCCGCAGGCCGTAAGGGTAAGAGCTATTACAAGGACAATGAAAAATCGGATAGGTTTAAGGAAAAATGAAGAGAGAAAAGGTGTTAATTTGGGTGTGTGGGTGAATCTATTACTTTTTGTTTTAGTAATCATAGTGGCATTAGAATCGGTCCTTGATTGCCACAATCTGCTAAAAAAAGTATTCATATTCTCTCCCTCCTATCTTGCATATATACAAGTTTGAATAAAGCGTTAATAATCAAGGCAAAGATTTATCTTCTTGCATTGTCCTTTAATGTTATAACAATCGTAACCGTTCACAGTTCACGGTTTACAGTTAATGAAAATAGAAAGTAAAAGGAAATTGAAAAAACTGTGAACTGTAAACTGATAACTGTGAACGGTTACAGATAGTGTAACCACCCTACAACACCCCCTCTCTCATCGCCTTCATCACCGCCTCCGCCTTTGAGTGGACATGAAGTTTCTCATAGATATTCCTTATGTGTGTCCTCACTGTATGTGGACTTATAGAGAGCCTGTCAGCAAGCTGCTTATCGGTAAGGCCATCGGCTATACCTCTTAATATCTCCTTCTTCCTCGATGTAAGGACGGAATTCGCCCTATATTCTTCCAGCCCCCTTCTATAAAAATATTCTGTCACATACCTTGCAACCTTCGGTGACATGAAAGAACAATTGTTGTGTATCTCTTCTATTGCCTCTATGATCTCTCCAGGTTGAGAATCCTTAAAAAGGTATCCTGATGCCCCTGCCTTTAAGGCGGTGAAAAGATGTTTTTTGTCTTCATAAACTGTGAGTACAAGCATCTTTATAGAGTGGATTGCCCCTTTTAATTCCTTTATAAGCTCAATCCCTGAAATCCCCGGAAGGCCAAGGTCTACAATAACCACATGGGGCTTAACCTTTGGTATCTCCCTCAGGGCCTCCTCACCTGTGGTGAAACCTCCCACAACCTTCAAGGTCTCTGCCTTATTCAGCAGGATGGATAGACTGTTTAAGGTATTTTCCTGGTCTTCCACTATGGCTACTTTGATAATCATAGAATATATTTTTATCACAATGCTGTTCTTCTTGTCTATACCTCAAATGAGGTATTTTGGAGGAAGGGTAAGATAAATCTCTGTACCCTTTCCATCTTTGGAAGAGATGTTAAGGGCTGCTCCAATCTCTTTAGCCCTCTTCTTCATATTCTTGAGTCCGTAACAGCCTTTTGGATTGAGCCCGGGGTCGAAGCCTACCCCATCATCGGCTATCCTCAGTTCTAATCCCATCTTGTTAATACCTAGCTCAACCTCTACCCTCTTTACCTTTGAATGCTTGATGATGTTTGTCATTGCCTCTTTGTATATGTTGAAGAGATTAAACCTGAGATGGGTGCTTAGGTGAGATGCCCCGGATGAAAGAGGGGTCTTGAATTCAATATCTATATTCAAGGGGTTAAAGAGCCTTGTGGTGTAGGACTTGAAGTGAGAGATTACATCATCCATGGTCTCCTCCTCTATATCTACTGCCCATAGGAAGTCTCTTAGCTGTTCTATATTCTTAAGGGTAATCTGCTTTATAGTTCTGATGATATCTCCTGCCTTGTCAGGTTCATCGGGTAAGGATTGCCCTGCAACCTCACTTAAGAATTTGATGTTTGTAAGGTCATTCCCCAGATTATCATGCAGCTCCTGTCTGATCCGCTCCTTCTCCATCTGTGACCTGTGCTCCATCTCAAGTCTCTCCTGATAGAGACGGAGGTTCTCCATTGCCGATGGAAGGGCAAAGGGCAGGACAAGGGAAAATAGGGCAAAGTAGGTAAAACTCATGGATGTCATACCCAGCACCCCTGGAAGTATATTAAGGAGGATAAAGATAGTACTGGCCATCAAGGGGGCAAGCAGGCTGAGTCTTGTCTGTTTCCTGAGAAAGGGGTCCCTTTCTTTAATAAGGGAGTGGAGAAAGGCACCTATCATGACGAGTATCCAGAGACAGAGGAAGGGAAAGGGAGTCCCAAAGGCAATGATGCCGGAGAGATAGAGGATGACTGTAAGCAGGAAGTATCCATAGAATATATATGGGATTGCAGGGAATCTCCTGAGGATATCTTTTGGCCTTGGAAATACAAAGGCAAAATGGACCAGGGTAATCATCCCGCCTGCTGAGATGTAGATGAAGTTTATGAGGATCTTTAAATAAGGGGTATAAAGGGTTATGGACCTGTTTACCACAGGGGCAGAACTTATGAGGTAGAGGGCGCCGGAGAGAAGAAAAACAGCAAAAATTAATCCGGAGGTGGAACGATGTCTCTGGAAGACAGAGACAGCGCTTATGATGTATATCAGGGCAGCAAGGTAGATAAGTCCTGTCCTCTCTATTACCTCCAAAAGGGACATAAAACCAACTGCTGCCTCAATCTCTTTGACAATTCCGTTTTTTTCTGTAAATTCAACCATAACAGAACTATTCTTCATCAGGACAGTGTATAGTTTATCCTGCATATGCCACCAGTTTATCTCTTCTTTTGGGGTAAAGAATTCAGGGAGTCTTAAAAAAAAGGTAGGGTCCGGTTTTATGTATTCTATCTTCCGGATTTTAGCCCATGAGATGTGGAAAGGAACTCCTGAATCAAAAGATAGAGCGGGAGATGTGCGGAGGGTGTAGATACCCAGGATCCCTATAGATACATTGATAAGAATCAGGAAACTAATTATCTTTACCTGCCATACCCTGGTGAAAGGAATCTTCAACATAAGAATTTTCCCCCTGCAAACTCAGGTCAATAAAATGGTTTTTAAAAAAAAATAGAAGCTATAATCCGATACCATCGATCTTTGCATTACATTTGGGACATTGTGAAGATATAATATTATTCTGAAGTATTGAATATCCATAACGTTGAATCAGTAATTCCTGACAGTTATAACAATAGGTGCTCTCCCCTCCCCTTCCAGGAACATTTCCCTCATACACATACTTAAGACCGGCCTTTAGCCCTATCTCTCTTGCCCTGCTCAAGGTCTTTGTAGGTGTTCGGGGCTGGCCGAGAAGTTTATAGGTAGAATAGAATTGGGTAACATGCCACGGGATGTCTTCACCCACATCCTTGATAAATTCTGCTATCTCCCTTAATTCATCATCAGAGTCATTATATGTTGGAATAATTAAGGTGGTTATCTCGATCCATATCCCTAACTTTTTATACAATTTTATTGAATCTAAAACAGGCTGAAGCCTTGCACTGCATATTTTTCTATAAAAGCGATCATTAAATGCCTTAAGATCAATATTGGCAGCATGGAGATAAGGTTGAATAGCGGTTAAGGCCTCCGGTGTAATATATCCATTAGTGACAAATACATTCTTTATCCCCTGCTCTGCAGCAAGCCTTGCAGTCTCATAGACAAGCTCATAAAATATTGTTGGTTCTGTATATGTATACGCTATACTCTTACATCCTGCTCTCCTTGCAGACCCGACAATCTCTTCAGGTGTAATTCTGTTTCCTATAACAGCCTTTTCATCCTTTGGCATCTGAGAGATCTGATAATTTTGACAGTGTTGGCATCTAAAGTTACAACCAGCGGTTGCTATAGAAAAGGAACTTGAGCCCGGATAGAAATGAAACATGGGTTTTTTCTCTATAGGATCAACATTCTGAGATATAATCTTATCATATACAAGGGTATAAAGTGTGCCGTTACGATTCTCTCTGACACTGCATATACCTCTTTTGCCCTCTTTAATAATACATCTATGGCTGCAGAGACAACAATGAACCTTATTTTCATCTCTTTTTTCATAGAACATCGCTTCCTTCATCATGTTATCCTTTATCTACATTTTTTCTTTTGCTACCCTAACATTACCGGCAAATAAAAGCAAAAGGAAAAATCCCGGGTGAGGAAAAGATATCCCAGCATACTCTATGTTCACCGGGAATTGCTGAAAAAAACATTGCTGAAAAAAACAGTTGTTTTGCAAATTATATTTTGTTATTATAGAAAATATAATATTTTCTTAATTTTCAAAGAGTTATAAGTTATTTTGCGTGGACCCCTAAAAAGTGAGGATTTATGAAACGTGAGGATTTAAGGAATATAGCGATTATTGCCCATGTTGATCATGGTAAGACAACCCTCGTGGACGGGATGTTGCAACTGGCAGGGATCTTTCATTCCAAAGAAAAGGTACAGGAAAGGGTTATGGATAATATCGACCTGGAGCGGGAGAAAGGGATTACCATAATGGCAAAGAATACCGCTGTCGGGTACAACGGGGTAAAGATAAATATCGTTGATACTCCCGGACATGCGGATTTTGGTGGTGAGGTAGAAAGAACAATGAAGATGGTAGATGGGGTGTTGTTGTTAGTCGATGCCTCAGAGGGTCCTCTGCCTCAGACAAGGTTTGTTCTCAAAAAGGCGCTTGAACTCAATTTACCTCCAATCCTGGTCATAAATAAGATTGACAGGCCTGACGCAAGGATTCAAGAGGTACTAAATGAGGTCTATGACCTGTTTATAGACCTTGATGCAACTGAAGAACAACTGGATTTTCCTATAGTTTATACAAACGCCAAAAAGGGAACTGCAAAACTTAACATCAATGATGAATCAGGCGACTTAAAAGCTCTATTTGACCTTATACTTAAGACAATCCCTGCACCTGAAGGTGACAGAGATGGAATCCTGCAGTATCTTGTTACCAATATAGACTACAACGATTATGTGGGCAGACTTGCCATTGGCAGAATCTTTTCAGGAACTGTAAAGATTGGAGATGCTGTAGCCATGATAAACAGTAATGGAGATGCTCTAGAAACAAAGATAACTTCCATTTATACCTTTCAGGGACTTGAGAGGACAGAGGCAAAAGATGCATCTGTTGGAGACATTGTTGCCCTTGCAGGTATTGAAGGAATAAACATAGGTGATACAATTACAGATATTGAAAGACCAAGTCCCTTGCCGGGAATAAAGGTGGATGAACCAACCATATCAATGCTCTTTGCTGTTAATACCTCACCATTTGCAGGTAAAGAAGGGAAATATGTAACATCAAGGAATCTAAGGGAGAGGCTCGAAAAGGAACTCCTTTACAATGTTTCCATAAGGGTGGCTTTTGACAATACAGATTCATTCAAAGTAATGGGTCGTGGAGAATTGCAGCTCGCAATCCTTATAGAAATGATAAGGCGGGAGGGATATGAGCTTTCAGTATCAATGCCTGAAACAATAACAAAAAAAATTAACGATGTTTTACATGAACCAATGGAACTGCTCGTTATAGATGTGCCTGAAGAATTTGTCGGCGTGGTAACACAGCAGGTTGGAATGAGAAAAGGCAGGATGCAGAAGATGCAGAACAACGAACACGGCAGGGTAAGACTCGAATTCAGGATTCCATCAAGGGGACTGATTGGATTCAGATCACAGTTTTTAACAGACACAAGAGGCACGGGACTTTTTAATCATCTATTTGACGGATATGAACCATGGCATGGCCCTATGTCAAAGAGACAGACAGGAGCCCTTGTTGCAGACAGAACCGGTAAATCAACCACATATGCCCTGTTTCACTTACAGCCGAGGGGGACTCTCTTCATAAAAGAAAATACACCTGTCTATAAGGGAGTGATTATTGGTGAAAACTCAAGGGAAAATGATTTAGATGTTAATGTTACAAAGGAAAAAAAACTCACAAATATGCGTGCTGCATCCTCTGACGATGCATTACATCTGGTACCACCAAAAATATTGAGTCTGGAACAGGCAATAGAGTTCATTAAAGAAGATGAACTGGTTGAGGTGACTCCCCAATCCATAAGACTGAGGAAGAAAACTATTAAGGCTTAAGCCCGCCATTAACGTCAGATATAAACTGTACCGCCTAAACACATAAGATAACAAGATAATATGTAACTACTCAGGTGGATAGTCTAACTACTCAGGTGGATAGTCTATAGGTATTTAGCTGAATAGTGAGGAAGAAATATGCGAGTTGCAACTTGTAGAGTCTGAAAAGGTGTTGGGAGCCTTGATTCGTTCTTTGCGCAGTCCTAACAGACTACAGTCTAAACAACCTGAGTAGTTACCATAACATTATAACTATGCTTAAAATTGGCAGCATAACATTATCTTCTCCATGTATTCTTGCTCCTCTGGCCGGAATAAGCGATTTGCCATTTCGTATGGTTAATCGCTCTTTTGGTTGTGAGTTTGCGTTTGTAGAGATGATCAGCGCCCGTGCCCTTGTTTGTCAGAACGAAAAAACAGCAGCAATGCTCTCAACGATTCCCGGTGATAGGCCCCTGGGGATACAGTTGCTGGGAGATAACCCACGGGTTATACAGGGAGCATTGGGAATACTCCGGAAATACGAATTCGATCTTATAGATTTTAATGCTGCCTGTCCGGCAAAAAAAATAACAAGTAGAGGCGAAGGCGCAAGCCTGCTTAAGGATCCCCGCAAATTAAACGAGCTGCTTAAGGTAGTAGTTAATAATTCTAAAGTCCCGGTCACGGTAAAAATACGCGCTGGTTGGGATGAGACTTCTCTCAATGCCAGAGATGCAGCACTCTATGCTCAAGATGCAGGAATAAAGGGTTTATTTATTCATGGAAGGACTAAAGTCCAGGGATACAGTGGAAGAGTCAATTATCAGGCAATCAGAGAGGTAAAAGAGGCTATGGAAATACCTGTCATAGCCAGCGGGGATGCATTTTCGCCACAGTTAGTTAAAAAAATGTTTGATGAGACAGGCTGTGACGGGGTTGTCATAGCAAGGGGTGCTATGGGAAATCCATGGATATTTCAGGAAATATCTGAATTTTTTAAAAGCGGCACAATACCCGGGAGACCGGACATATATGATATTACCAACACTATGATTACACACCTGACTTTATGCAGCGATTTTCATGGAGAAATGATCGGGACCGTGATTTTTCGCAAATTTTTTACCTGGTACACAAAAGGACTGCCTAACATAAAACCCCTGAGGGATAAAGCCTTCCATGCAAAAACAAAAAATCAAATGATAAACATCATTAAAGAGCTGCGCACCAATAGAGGGACGTCCTAAAATTTCATTAGGGCGGATTTCATATTTTGTAATTGCAGTGAACAGGATTATTTGAATTGTAGAATAAATATGATGGCGGTGCAGGGACTTGAACCCCGGACACTGCGGATATGAGCCGCATGCTCTAACCGGCTGAGCTACACCGCCATAGTTATTATAATATTATACTTATAATAGCTCTGTCAACTAAATAGTGCCTGACCTAAAACTACACCTACTATGGCAATATTACCAATACCATGTACTATGACAGGTGCCAATATTGAGTTTGTCTTCTCATAGAGAAAGGAGAATATCACACCTCCTATAAAACGAATAACAATAACCGAATAATTTTCAATTATACCATGGGCCGCTGCAAATATTATGGCATTGAGGGTAATTCCCGATATCACTCCAATCTTTGATCTTATAGGTGGATAGATAATACCTCTGAATACTATCTCCTCCACTATCGGAGCTGCAATGCCACCTACTATAAGGAATAGCAGAAGGTATTTAATATTGGTAAAGGGGGGTAGTTTTGATGGGACCAATAACACCCTGAGAAGGTTCTCAGAATATATAAGGGCATAGATTGTCTCTGCAGCGATCACCAGGATACCAAAAACAAGACATGTTCCAACACCCCATCTAATCCCTTCACGAAAGGATCTGGCAGGGATACCTATAGTATTCCAGCTCCCCTTTTTTACTCTAAATACATAGAATACTATAAGGGTAAAGTCGGTTATTCTAACAAGGAGTATATATAGTAAACTTAATATATCAACAAGAATATTTTCATTAGCATGTATGCCCCTTTCTGAGAGGTCAGGAATCTGAGGAAGTATAGATAGTCTCCATAATCGTTGGAAAGACAGTTCGAGTATTATGATGATTACAGCTAAGATAAGCGCCTCACTTATACCCCATTGAACAGCAGAATCTCTATTTTTCACTGATGCCGCTCCTTAGTAATCCGTAAGTTTAAACTGAATTCAGAAAGATATTTATTTGATTATCGATTGAAGTGACTAAAGTGCCTAAAGTTTGAAGTGCCTAAAGTTATTGAATTATTTTTTATATTAAAATTTCAAATTCCTTAACTTTAGGCACTTTAGATCA